>JADHMO010000001.1:300000-408548 GCA_016779995.1 Flavobacteriales bacterium | reverse complement strand
TACTAACGAGATTCAGTTCTTGTCTATCAGCAACGATACTTTGTATTTGAGCGATGGTAATGACGTTTACTTAGGTGCGATTAGTTCAGATTTAGACCAAGACTCTACCAATGAGTGGAACACGGCTTTTGAGATAATCAATGATAGTTTATTCATTACTGATGCCGGTGGTTCATTTGGTGTACCATTAGATAGCATTATGGCTAGTGATAATGACCAAGACTCTACCAATGAGTGGAACACGGCTTTTGAGATAATCAATGACAGTTTATTCATTACTGATGCTGGCGGTTCGTTTGGTGTGCCATTAGATAGCATTATGGCTAGTGATAACGACCAAGACTCTACCAATGAGTGGAACACGGCTTTTGAGATAATCAATGACAGTTTATTCATTACCGATGCTGGAGGTTCATTTGGTGTGCCACTAGATAGTATTATGGCTAGTGATAATGACCAAGACTCTACCAACGAGTGGAACACGGCTTTTGAGATAATCAACGACAGTTTATTCATTACCGATGCTGGTGGTTCATTTGGTGTACCATTAGATAGTATTGTCAACGAACCATGGAATACGGTAGGTACAACAGAAGGTCATACTACTAATACTGGAGATATGTATTATATGGGTAATCTTGCAGTTGGACAGAATACCACTACGGCAGGTAAGGTAGCTACCTTTGCTGGTGATGTGGACGTTCAGGGTGTACTTGACCCAACAAAATTAGTATTCTCTAATTCGGCTGGTACGAATTCATCTTTTGTGCCTAGTACAGATGGTGCTTATGAAATAGAATTTACTGAGGGTATGGATTTATCCTTCAAATCTGATGCTACAGATAGCATTTTACATTTAGAAAATGCTGGAAATATAGGTGTAGGAACAGCTAGTCCTCAAGCCAAATTACATATTGCTGGTAATGTTAGAATAGACGACGCACCTGTAGCTTCTACTTCGGATAGTGTTATGATGCTAGATCCTAACGGATATATCAAGCAAATTGCTTCAACTTCTTTAATCATAACAGAAAGTGATGGTGACTCTACTAATGAGATACAAAGTTTAAGTATTGCTAACGATAGCTTATTCTTGACCGATGGTGGAGCAGTAGATTTATCCCCATACCTTGAAGATACGCTTAATGAGTTACAAACCTTGAGTTTGGTGAACGATACGCTAACTTTAAGTAATGGTAATTCGGTAGTCTTATCGCCTTTGGCTATTTCTGAGGTTGATGGCGATACAGCTAACGAGCTACAAACTATAGATATGTTCTCTTTATCTGGAAACACAGTATTCTTATCATTAGAAAATGATGGTGAAGCACCAAAGCAACTGGATTTAAGTGTTTTACAAGATGGAACAGGTACAGATGATCAATTATTATCTCTTTCTGGCAATACACTAACACTAGAAGATGGAGGTTCGGTAGATTTATCTACTATTTCGGCAACCGAGATTGACGGCGATACTATGAACGAGTTAAACACTGGCTTTTATGTAGCAAGTGGCAATTTGAATATTACAGACGCGGGAGGTACAAAAAGTGTAGCATTATCATCTTTACAGGATGGTACAGGTACAGATGACCAAAATATCAGTGGCTCTTATTTATTTGGAAATCAGTTGATTATAGGAATTGAAGGTGGTTTGTCAGATACTGTTGATTTAACAGCTTTAAATAGTGCTGAAGTAGATGGTGACACCTTAAACGAAATACAAGATATTGATGTCCTGAATCTGACAGGTACCACTTTAGAAATTTCACTTTCTGAAAAAGCGACTTCGCACAGTGTAAATCTAGCAGCACTGCAAGATGGTACAGGTACGGATACACAAGATTTATCACTTATAGGCAATATCCTTTACCTAACCGATGGGGGTAATGTGGATTTATCGACTGTGACAACTAATGAGGTGGACGGCGATACACTAAACGAGATACAAACCATAGACCAATTATCTTTGGTGGGCTCTACACTTTATTTATCTTTAGAAAATGACGACCAAACACCAAGCACCTTAGATTTATCGTCTTTACAAGATGGTACAGGTACAGATGACCAACAGTTGACATTAGAAGGGACTAACCTTTCTATTGAAGATGGAAACACAGTTGACCTTTCATCTTTGCAAGACGGCACGGGCACGGATGACCAGACGGTAGATGCTTTTGCTCTTTCTGGCACAACATTAAGTTTATCTATAGAAGGCGATGGTGTAGCACCTAATACGGTAGATTTATCGTCTTTACAAGATGGTACAGGAACGGATACTCAAGATTTATCACTTATTGGCAATACGCTTTACTTAACAGATGGCGGTAATGTGGATTTATCAACAATTACGACTAACGAAGTGGATGGGGATGTGACCAATGAGATACAAACCGTTGATGCTTTTGCTTTATCTGGAACGACTTTGAATATATCTTTATCGAGTGATGGTGTAGCACCAAGTACAGTAGATTTATCGTCTTTACAAGATGGTACAGGAACAGACGACCAACAATTAACTTTTGCTGGAACAAACCTTACTATTGAAGATGGAAACACAGTTGACCTTTCATCTTTACAAGATGGTACAGGGACGGATGACCAGACGGTAGATGCTTTTGCTCTTTCTGGCACAACATTAAGTTTATCTTTAGAAGGCGATGGTGTAGTACCAAATACGGTAGATTTATCCTCTTTACAAGATGGAACAGGTACGGACAACCAACAATTAACTTTGATTGGAACAAACTTGACTATTGAAGATGGTAATACCATAGATTTAGCAACTATTACAACAGAAGTCGATGGCGATGTGACCAATGAGATACAAACCGTTGATGCTTTCGCTTTATCTGGAACGACTTTGAATATATCTTTATCGAGTGATGGTGTAGCGCCAAGTACAGTAGATTTGTCGTCTTTGCAAGATGGTACAGGTACGGATACACAGGATTTATCACTTATTGGTAATACCCTTTACCTAACCGATGGGGGTAATGTCGATTTATCAACGATAACCACAAATGAGATTGATGGCGATGTGACCAATGAGATACAAACCGTTGATGTCTTTAATTTATCTGGTACAACTTTAAGTATTTCTTTAGAGAATGATGGTATTGCACCAAGTACGGTAGATTTATCGTCTTTACAAGATGGTACAGGTACAGACAACCAACAGTTAACGCTCTTAGGTACAGACTTATCCATTGAAGACGGAAACACAGTTGACCTTTCATCTTTACAAGATGGCACAGGGACGGACGATCAAACGGTAGATGCTTTTGCTCTTTCTGGCACAACATTAAGTTTATCTTTAGAAGGCGATGGTGTAGCACCAAATACGGTAGATTTATCGTCTTTACAAGATGGAACAGGTACAGACGACCAACAATTAACTTTGATTGGAACAAACTTGACTATTGAAGATGGTAACACTGTAGATTTAGCAACTATTACAACAGAAGTCGATGGCGATGTGACCAATGAGATACAAACCGTTGACGCTTTTGCTCTTTCTGGCACAACATTAAGTTTATCTTTAGAAGGCGATGGTGTTGCACCAAGTACAGTAGATTTATCGTCTTTACAAGATGGTACAGGAACAGACGACCAACAATTAACTTTGATTGGAACAAACTTGACTATTGAAGATGGTAATACCGTAGATTTAGCAACTTTAACGACAGAAGTGGATGGCGATGTGACTAACGAGATACAAACGGTAGATGCTTTTGCTTTATCGGGAACAACTTTGAATTTATCTTTATCGAGTGATGGTGTTGCACCAAGTACAGTAGATTTATCGTCTTTACAAGATGGAATAGGTACAGACGACCAACAATTAACTTTGATTGGAACAAACTTGACTATTGAAGATGGTAATACCGTAGATTTAGCAACTATTACAACAGAAGTGGATGGCGATACCTTAAACGAGATACAAACCGTAGATGCTTTCAGTTTATCAGGAACAACTTTGAGTATTTCATTAGAGGACGATGGTGTAGCACCAAGTACAGTAGATTTATCGTCTTTACAAGACGGTACAGGTACGGATACCCAAGATTTATCGCTTATTGGCAATACCCTTTACCTAACGGATGGAGGTAATGTGGACTTATCGACTATTACCACAAATGAGATAGATGGCGATACTATGAATGAGTTAAACACTGGATTTAATGTCAGTGGTGGTAATCTGAACATTATTGATGCAGGAGGCACAAAAAGTATAGCATTAACCGCTTTACAAGACGGTACTGGTACTGACGATCAAAATATCAGTGGTTCTTTCTTGTCAGGTACGAATTTAACCATAGGTATTGAAGGTGGTACTTCAGAAACTATTGACTTATCTTCATTAGCAACTGAAGTGGATGGCGATGTGACTAACGAGATACAAACCGTAGATGCCTTCAGTTTGTCAGGAACAACTTTGAGTATTTCTTTAGAAAATGATAATGTCTTACCGAGTTCAGTGGATTTATCTTCTTTACAAGATGGCACAGGAACAGATAACCAACAATTAACTTTGATTGGAACAAACTTGACTATTGAAGATGGTAATACCGTAGATTTAGCAACTATTACAACAGAAGTGGATGGCGATGTGACTAACGAGATACAAACCGTAGATGCCTTTAGTTTGTCAGGAACAACTTTGAGTATTTCTTTAGAAAATGATAATGTCTTACCGAGTTCAGTGGATTTATCTTCTTTACAAGATGGTACAGGTACGGATACCCAAGATTTATCGCTTATTGGCAATACTCTTTACTTGACGGACGGTGGTAATGTGGATTTATCTACTATTACAACTAACGAAGTGGACGGCGATGTGACCAATGAGATACAAACCGTTGACGCTTTTGCTCTTTCTGGCACAACATTGAGTTTATCTTTATCGAGTGATGGTGTTGCACCAAGTACGGTAGATTTATCGTCTTTACAAGATGGTACAGGAACAGACGACCAACAATTAACTTTTGCTGGAACAAACCTAACTATTGAAGGTGGTAACACTGTAGATTTATCTCCCTTACAAGATGGAACGGGTACTGATGACCAAACAGTTGATGCCTTTACACTTTCTGGCACTACTTTGAATTTATCTTTAGAAAACGATGGTGTAGCACCGAATACGGTAGATTTATCTTCTTTACAAGATGGTACAGGCACAGACGACCAAACTATTTATATTGATGGAGACAGTTTACGTATTGAAGATGGTAATGCAGTAGCTTTATCTTCTTTAGGTACTGATGATCAGACTATAGATGTACTGACTTTAGTAGGCGATACTATGTTGAATATTTCTTTAGAAGATGATGGTGTAGCCAATCAGACCTTAGATTTGAGCCCATTAAAAGATGCCGATGGTGATGCTTGGGCAGTTGATGGTGAGGATACTACTAATTTGGCTCGTAGAGCTGGTGATGTTCAAGTTGTTGGTGAGGATGTTACACCTACTGGTACTGTTCAAGAGATTGTAACTAACTACGAGGCTTTTAACAATGCAAACTTTGCGTATTATAATGCTGCAATTGGGGTAGATGGTACAGCTTATGGTAGTAATGCTTCCTTGTTCAATAATGCTACTGAGACTGGGATATGGTCTTTTCATTCCGATCGTACTACAGCTGGTCAAGATTGGGGCTTTGGCTATACTTTCGGAACGAGCTATTACATTACTTCAGTCCGTATTCAAGCTCAATCGTCTGGTACAGGTACTTGGAATTTACGAACTGGAGGTGGTGAGTTTAGGTTATACAATGGGGGTACTTTAGTTTATACCAGTTCTACCATAGCGGCAGCTTCTGGCCCATCGGCTTGGACTACTGCGGTAGTACCTAATATTGTAGCTGATGAAGTGCGTTATATTTTCCCTAATGGGGCTAACACTTCTAGAGGCGATGATATTTTCAATGCTTGTGAGTTTGAGATAGTTGGTCAGACATTTACAACTGCTACTTCAACCTTAATTTTTGCGGATGTTTCTGAGAATAATTTTGGTGTGGGTACGGATTCTCCAGATACCAAATTACATGTGGAGGGTAATGCCAAAATTACAGCAATGGATGCTGGTGCTTCCACAGATGAAATAGTAGTTGTAGATAGTGACGGTTTATTGAAAAAAGTAAGTTCTTCCTCGGTTGGTAGTGACGACCAGACTATTAGTATAGATGGTGACAGTTTACGTATCGAAGATGGTAATGCAGTAGCTTTATCTGATTTAAGTTCAGGTAGTTGGGAATTAGGTGGTAATGCAGGTACAACAGCAGGAACTAATTTTGTAGGAACTACAGATGCTCAAGACTTAGTCTTCAAAACTAATAATGTAGAGGCAGCAAGATTTAAGTCAGGCGATCAGCGTTTATTATTTGCCAACCCTGGTGCTTTTGCTATTCCCGGTATTTCTTCTTCAGCAGTATTAGGAATAGATGGGACGACCCATTCTCGATTGAGAATCACGGCTGGTGATGACGAAAGTTATAACGATAGTAAAGGAGCGAGTATAGACTTACACGGAAACAATGCTACTGCCAATACTGGCGTATTAGACTTAGTAGCAGGTTCAGCGGCTAGTGGTACTAATGGGGCTATAAAATTCTGGACCAATACCGATGGAAGTACTCAACAGACTTCTGCTGTACTCACTGGAGCAGGTAATTTTGGAATTGGTGCTAATATTGTACCTAGTCAGCGATTGGATGTAGATGGTGGTGCTCGAGTAAGAAGTTTACCCTTAGGTGCTGCTACCGATTCAGTTGTTGTTGTGGACGCCACAGGTGTTCTGAAGAAAGTAGCACAAGGTTCGGCTACTCATACTATTCAAACGCTAACGTCTTCTGGTTCTGTGAATAGCGATACCGATGTTTTACTCGTCACTCCGGGTGCTAACATGACCGTTACTATACCAGCTATTGGTACTGGTGCGGGAGAATTCCCTGAAGGTTATGAATTGAAAATTAAGCGTACTTCGGCAGCAGGTAATAACATTACTTTATCGCCAACATCTAGTACTATTGATGGTCAAGCAACACGTACTCTAAACATAGGCTACCAGTCTATGACTTTAGTAGCTACTTCAAGTGGTTGGTTTATTATTGATTAGAAAAATGGAAAAGACATCTATTTTACATATTCAAGAAAAACTCATCGATATTAATCAGCAAAAAGTGCTGATAGACCGTGATGTAGCACATCTCTTTGGTGTAGAAACCAAACGCATTAATGAAGCAGTGAAAAATAATATCGATAAGTTTCCTTCAGATTATATCATTGTATTATCTGAAAGTGAATGGAACAATTTGCGGTCGAAATTTTCGACCGCAAATTATTCAAAAACAAGAGTGCCACCCAAAGCCTTTACTGAAAAGGGTCTGTATATGTTGGCAACGATTTTGAAAAGTAAACAGGCCACTCAGGCTACATTTCTAATCATCGAAACCTTTGCCAAGCTAAGAGCTTTACAGCAAATGGTGACATCAATTAGTTCAGCTACAGAAGAAAAAAAGAATAGTTTACTAAAGAAAAGCGGGGAACTTATGGCAGAGCTTATGGACGAAAGTTTACAAACCTTAGAGTCAGAAACGACTATTGAATTGAATTTTGCGGTTTTAAAACTCAAACACACCACTAAACGAAAGAAAGAAAACGAAATAGAAAAACAAGCTTAAACAAGAATAGATATTAAAATACTAAAGGTTATACTCTGGTATGACTCGACTCTGCTGAAGAGTCTAGAAGTTGTCAGTACAATCCAAGTGAGTGAAGAGCCTAGTTTGCAATAAAAATGGAAATACAGAATTATAAATTCCTTATTGTAAATCTTAGAAATACAAAAGTATTATTGGACTTTCATTTATCCAATTTGTATGAAGTTGAAACACGAGTTCTCAATCAAGCAGTTAAGCGTAATTTAGAGCGTTTCCCTGAAGATTTTATGTTTCAATTGAGTCAAGAAGAAGTTCAACACTTGATATCACAAAATGTGATATCAACTAAGCAACACGGAGGTCGAAGAAGAGCTCCCTATGCTTTTACTGAGCAAGGTGTAGCTATGTTGAGTTCAGTTTTACGTTCTACAAAAGCCATTAAGGTAAACATCTCTATAATGCGAACCTTTGTAGCTATGCGTAAACAGGGAATAAATTATGACGCTTTATTAGATAAAATTAAAAATTTAGAAGACACTACGGATTCTCGCTTTGAGGATGTTTTTCAAGCACTAGATTATTTAATTTCTGAGAAGATAAAAACAGACAAACAAAAGAATAGAAAAAGGATAGGTTTTGATATTGATTGATTTGCATAGGCACTTCACTTATTACGACTACGAAGTATGATTCGGCTACGCTGAAGAGTTTAGAGGATGTCGGTACAATCTAAGTAAGTGTAAAGCTTAAGAGCATTAGTAAAACTAATCAAGTCTTCTGCTTTTTCTTTTTAGCAGCAGGGAATAAGACGTTGTTTAAAATAAGTCTATAACCCGGTGAATTAGGGTGTAATTCTAGTTCAGTCTTTGGGTCACCAACTTTATGTTGATAGTCTTCAGGGTCGTGACCACCGTAAAATGTCCAAGTACCATTACCAAATTTACCGTGGATATACCTCGCTTCATTGACTGAGGAGGTTTCGCCCATTATCAGCACATCAGACTTGATGTATTCCTTTTTGAAAGCAGTAGTTTGCCCCATAAAACCTTTAATAACTTGCTCGTGGTTTTGGCACAACATCGTTGGTACAGGGTCCCATTTAGCAGAAAATTCGAATAAAGTAAAGAAATCCAAAGATTGGTTTAAGTTTCTAGTTCCTGTAGCATCTATGCTAGAGTACTCATATTTATTAGGATTATTAACTAGAGAAAAATCTTTAAAAGCAAAGGTGTTGTCGTAATTCAGTTTTTCTTGGGCTTGGGGGTCAGCACCATCGCCATCAAACATGTATTCGCATATATCTACATCTTTAGCCGCCAAAGCGATATCGTAAGTATCGGTAGCTGAGCACATGGCAAAGAGAAAACCACCACCAGCAGTAAACTCACGAATTTTTAGTGCAACTTCTAATTTGGCTTGAGAAACTTTTTGAAAGCCCATTTTTTGAGCAGAACGCTCAAAATCTTGTTTTTGTTTTCTGTACCATTCGGCATTTTTATAGGCCGCATAAAATTTTCCGTACTGACCAGTAAAGTCTTCATGGTGCAAGTGCAACCAGTCGTAAAGAGGGAGAGAGCCGCCAATCACTTCTTCGTCATATACCAAGTCGTAAGGGATTTCGGCATAAGACAGTGCAAGTGTTACGGCATCGTCCCAAGGCAATTTGCTTTTGGGTGAGTAAACGGCAATTTTGGGTACTTTTTCTAGTTTTACCACATCTTGATTGACTTCTGGACTAGATATTTCCCTTAGTATTTGGGTAGATTGTACATCGGCAATAATTTGATAAGAAACACCTCTTATTTTACACTCCTTTTCTATCAGTGATTGGTTTTTTATCAAAAAACTCCCCCCTCTGTAATTGAGTAGCCAATCCACTTCTTGCTGATTTTCTAACACCCAGTAGGCAATGCCATACGCTTTGAGGTGGTTAGTCTGTGTATCGTCCATAGGTATAAGTAGGTAGGACGCCCAAGCATTGAGTTGAAAGCAAAGCGTAAGAATTAAAACGAGATGCTTTTTCATTTTTAGAAAGGCGCTACATTATCGTCGTTCATACTCGAAGGTAGCACATCATCACCTTTAAAGCCAAAGGAGTCTAGGTCAGTGAATTTTGCCAGTTGAGGAATGAATCGAAGTTTGATGTTTTCTAGTGAGCCGTTACGGTGTTTGGCTACAATAATTTCCCCTTGTCCTTGGCAATCGGGGTCTTGTCCAGGTGTGGTGTCTGGCCATTCCGTAAAACCGTAATACTCGGGACGGTAGATGAAGCATACAATATCGGCATCTTGCTCAATAGCACCAGATTCCCTAAGGTCAGACAGCATAGGGCGTTTGTCACCACCACGAGTTTCAACCGCTCTACTCAATTGTGATAGGGCTATGATAGGCACATTCAATTCTTTAGCAATACTTTTTAGTGAACGAGATATGGTACTAATTTCTTGCTCTCTGTTGCCGCTCTTATTGGAGTTACCAGCGTGCATCAGTTGTAAGTAGTCAATGACCACTAGCTGAACACCGTGATTTTTGACTAGTCTTCTGCATTTTGCCCTAAGTTCAAAAATGGTAAGGGCGGGTGTATCATCAATAAATAAAGGAGCTTCTGAAAGTTGAGTAATTTGTTGGTTCAATTGTATCCATTCGTGATCTTCTAGATTTCCTTTTCTTAATTTTTGAGCAGGAATACCAGATTCACTGGCAATAAGTCTATTGACTAGCTGAACAGATGACATCTCTAATGAGAATACAGCCACTGGTATATTAAATTTAACGGCAGTATTTCGTGCCATCGATAATACGAAAGCAGTTTTTCCCATACCTGGACGAGCAGCTAGAATGACTAAATCTGATTTTTGCCAACCCGAAGTAACTCTATCCAATTCAGAGAAGCCAGAAGGAACACCGCTTAAGCCGTCTTCTTTATTTTTTATTTCCTCAATTTGATTTAGGGCTTGAAGAATAAGGGTACTCATTTTATCGTAGTTCTTACGAATATTACCCTCTGAAATTTCGTACAAACCTTGCTCGGCAGCATTTAGTAAATCAAAAACGTCAGAAGTATCGTCATAGGCATCTTTTATGGTTTGGCTAGAAATACGAATTAGCTCACGTTGTATAAATTTTTGAGCAATAATTCTAGCGTGTGTTTCAATATTGGCAGCGGAGGCGATACGTTCGGTTAGTTTAGTAACGAAAGAAGGACCACCAATTTCTTTGAGTTCGCCCTTTTTTTTGAGTTCTTCAACGATGGTTAGTATATCGACCTTTTTGGCTGAATTGAATAAATCTTCAATAGCAGAAAATATCTTCTGATGTTGGTATTTATAAAAACTCTCAGGCTTAAGTAATTCTATAGCGTTGGATAGGGCATCGTTATCTATCATTAATGCTCCCAAAACCGCTTCCTCTAAATCTAATGCCTGTGGTGGTAGTTTGCCGTCAATGGACTTGCTGACCATTGGCTTGATATTGTTTTTTTTATTTTTCTTATTCTCCTGCATATTTACTCCTTAAACGCTCCCATACTTCCGAACTTTTCTATTCTTTCTTGTATTCTATTTTCAGGACTCTTAGACTCTAATTCTTTGGTGATGTCTAAAATATTCTTTTTGATGCTATCGTACATATAATGAACATTTCTATGTGCGCCACCAGTTGGCTCATCTATTATGCCATCTATAAGTCCATTTTTTAGCATATCGTGGGCGGTTAATTTTAAGGCATTAGCAGCTTTTTCTTTATGATCCCAGCTTCTCCACAAAATGGAAGAGCAAGACTCGGGAGAAATAACGGAATACCACGTATTTTCTAACATTAACACTCTATCGCCAATACCAATTCCTAGTGCACCGCCAGAAGCACCTTCGCCAATGATGATGCAAATAACGGGAACTTTGAGTTGAATCATCTCTATGAGATTTCTAGCTATGGCTTCTCCTTGTCCTCTTTCCTCAGCTTCTAAGCCTGGGTATGCCCCTGGGGTGTCAATAAATGTAACTATAGGACGATTAAATTTTTCAGCCATTTTCATCAATCGAAGGGCTTTTCTATAACCTTCAGGATTGGCCATGCCAAAATTTCTGAGCTGACGCATTTTGGTATTTTTTCCTTTTTGCTGACCTATCAGCATAAATACTTTACCATCGATTTTTGCCCAGCCACCAATCATAGCTTTGTCGTCTTTCACCGTTCTATCGCCATGAAGTTCGATAAAATCGTCAGCAATTTCTTCTATATACTCTAGTGTGTAAGGGCGTTGTGGATGACGAGAAAGTTGTACCCTTTGCCATGCCGATAGGTTAGAATATATTTCGTTCTTTTTAGCTTCTAATTTTTTCTTTAAATCCGAAATAGTCTGTTTTACCTCTATTCCTTCTCTACCTAATTGTTCAGCTTGTTGAAGATTAAGCATTAAATCTTCAATTGGTTTTTCAAAATCCAAGTATTCAATCTCAGTCATTACTCTAGTCTATTTAGTAATTTTTAATAAATAAAAAGGAAATTCAAGTTTAGAAAAATTTATGTGATTACATTTGTATTTTGACAATTAAATTTATTAACAGTGCTATTTTTTCCTAATGCTAAAATAAATATAGGTCTAAACATCACTTCTAAAAGGGCTGATGGCTATCATAATTTAGAAAGCATTTTCTATCCTATATCGTGGCGTGATATCTTGGAAATCATACCTTCAAAGCAATTAAGTTTTGAGAGTACAGGACTGTCTATTCCAGGTCAAGACAATTTGTGTTTGAGGGCTTATGAGCTTATGAAAAGTCACTATGATATTGCTCCAGTTTCTATCCATTTACATAAAAATATTCCTATCGGCGCTGGTCTTGGTGGAGGTTCTTCTGATGCTGCTTTTACTCTAATGGCATTGAATACCATTTTTGAGTTGGGTTTAGAAAAAGATGAGCTTAAGAAAATGGCAGCTCAGTTAGGTGCTGATTGTCCTTTCTTTATTGACAATACACCCTCTTTAGCTAATGGGATAGGGGAGCTTTTAAATCCTACAGACTTAGATTTGTCTAATTATCATCTGTTAGTTGTTAAGCCAGATGTTTTTGTTTCTACAGCACAAGCCTTTTCTGCTATTGTGCCTCAAACACCTACATTATCTCTTGAAGAAGAAATAAAATTACCTATTGAAAAATGGAGGCTGAAAAATGACTTTGAGGATAGTATATTTCCGCAATACCCCGAGTTGTTGGATATAAAAAAATCACTAATTCAAGCAGGTGCTTTGTATGCCTCAATGAGTGGTAGTGGTTCGTCTATTTATGGTATCTTCTCTGAAAAGCCTCAATTGGAATTTGACAATTACCAACTTTTTCATCAAGTATTATAGCCTCTTAAATGCTGATTTTTTTTCTCGAGAAGCCTATCTTATGTCAAAAAGGTGTTATTTCATTATAATTTTTATACATTTGCAGCCCTTTTGCGACTAGAAGAGGTAAAAAAGGTATTTTTTAAGTTAAATAATCTTTCACATAAAGTTCGCATTACCTCTAGCTGAAATGTGAAATACAAATTGGACATACATTATGTCAGAAGAAAAAAAACCAGTAGCCAAAAAAACGACTACCAAAAAAACAACTGCTAAAAAGGTTATGGAAGAAGTAGTTGAAGAAACTCCAAAAGTAGAAGAAGTAACTGAAACAACAGCAGTAGAAGAAGTAGCTGAAACAGTCGCTGATGAAACTCCACAAGTAGAAGAAGCTGAAGCACAAGCAGAAGAGGAAACTCCTGTTTCTGAAGAAAAAGCTCCAGCAAAAGTTGAGAGAATGACAAGCCCAGAAGAAGATAAAGATTTCGATTGGGAAATCTACGAAATGGGTAATGTAGAATATACTGATGACGTTAGAAAAGAACTTGAAAAAGATTACGAAACAGCACTAAGTACGATTGATTCAGAGCAAGTACTTGATGGTTCTGTAGTTTCTATTACAGATAGAGAAGTTATCGTAAACATTAACTACAAGTCTGACGGTATCATCTCAAGAAACGAATTCAGATACAACGAAGATTTAAAAGTTGGTGATACTGTTGAGGTTCTTGTAGAGAAAAAAGAAGATAAGAAAGGTCAGTTAATACTATCTCACAAAAAAGCTCGTGTATTACGTTCTTGGGAAAGAGTAAACGAGGCACACGATAATGATGTAATCCTTGAAGGATTTATTAAGTGCAGAACTAAAGGTGGTATGATTGTTGAGGTCTTAGGACTTGAAGCCTTCTTGCCAGGTTCTCAAATTGACATTAAGCCAATACGTGATTACGATGAGTACGTTGGTAAGAAAATGGAATTTAAAGTAGTTAAGATTAACCACGAATTCCGTAACGTAGTTGTATCTCACAAAGCACTTATAGAAGCTGACTTAGAAGAGCAAAAGAAAGAAATCATGTCTAAACTTGAAGTTGGACAAGTACTAGAAGGAATGGTTAAAAACATTACTTCTTATGGTGTGTTTGTTGACTTAGGAGGTATAGACGGATTAATCCATATTACGGATTTATCATGGGGTAGAGTAAATCACCCAGATGAAATCGTAGAGCTAGATTCTAGAATTAACGTTGTTATCCTTGAATTTGATGACGACAAGAAAAGAATTCAGTTAGGGTTAAAGCAATTAGCAGCTCACCCTTGGGATGCTCTTGACGAAAAAGTTGCTGTTGGTGACAAAATCAAAGGTAAAGTTGTTGTTGTTGCTGATTACGGTGCTTTTGTTGAAGTACAAACGGGTATTGAAGCCTTGGTTCACGTTTCAGAAATGTCGTGGTCTACTCACCTAAGAAGTGCTAGTGACTTCTTGAAAGTAGGACAAGAGATAGAGGCACAAGTATTGACTCTTGATAGAGAGGAAAGAAAAATGTCTCTTGGAATGAAGCAGTTACAACCAGACCCTTGGGCAGAAATCGCTAAGAAATTCCCAACAGGAAGTACTCAAAAAGTAACAGTAAGAAACTTCACTAACTTCGGTATTTTCGTAGAGTTAGAAGAAGGTGTTGACGGTCTAATCCATATCTCAGATTTATCTTGGGAAAAGAAAATTAAGCATCCGTCAGACTTTACTAAGGTTGGTGAAGTTATCGAAGCTCAAGTTCTTGAATTGGACTTAGAAGCAAGAAAGTTAAGTCTTGGTGTAAAACAATTGTCTGACAATCCATGGGATGGATACGAGAGTGTATTCAACGAAGGTTCTGAGCACGAAGGTGAAGTGAAAGATATCACTAAAAATGGTGCTAGCATTATCCTTACTCACGGCGTTGAGGCATTTGCTCCTAAAAGACACCTTGCTAAAGAAGATGACTCTAAGGTAGCAGTAGGTGAAAAACTGACCTTCCGTGTACTTGAATTCCACAAAGATTCTCAGAAAATCATTGTTTCACATACTGTGATTTTCAAAGAAGTAAAGATGGAAGAAGCTAAAAATACGAAGAAAAACGTCGTTAAAGTTCAGCAATCTCAACAGAAAAGTACTCTAGGAGATATGGACGAGCTAATAGCTTTAAAAGAGAGCATGGAAAAAGATACTACTAAAAAGAAGAAGTAATCTTCCTATAATTATTAAGAAAGGCCCTATTTTCATAGGGTCTTTTTTTATGCCATAGAATGAATAAATAATTTATATTTGCTTTTTGAAATGAGCAAGCCCAAAAGCATACTCGATAACCAACAAATTCAAATCATAATCAACCGATTATGTCAACAGTTGGTTGAAAATCATGACGATTTTTCTAACACTATTTTGATTGGACTCCAACCTAGGGGCGTACAGCTTTGTCAGCGTATCAAAACCTGTTTAGAGTCCATAAATTCTAAGTTTGAACTGCAAATAGGTAGTCTCGATATCACTTTCTACAGAGATGACTTCAGAAGGAGAGAAGGTCCCCTTGTTGCTAGTAGTACCTTTTTAGATGTTTCTTTGGAAGGTAAGAAGGTTGTGGTGATAGATGATGTATTATATACTGGTCGTTCTGTTAGAGCATCTTTAGACGCTTTATTGGATTATGGACGTCCTTTATCCATCGAATTGCTAGTACTTATCGATAGACGATTGAGTCGTCATGTACCCATACAACCCGATTATGTAGGGTGTACAATTGATGTAGTTGCTGACGAAAGGGTATCTGTGGAATGGGGAGATAACGAACGTGTAATTTTAAAAAGTGAATGAGTACTTTAAGTGTCAAACATCTTTTAGGAATTAAAAATCTTCAAAAAGAAGATATAGACCTTATTTTCAAAACTGCAGATAATTTCAAAGAAGTTATCAATCGACCAATACGAAAGGTTCCATCTTTACGAGATATCACTATTGCTAATTTGTTTTTTGAAAATTCTACACGAACAAGATTGTCTTTTGAGTTAGCCGAAAAACGTCTATCAGCAGATACACTTAATTTTTCGGCTGCATCGTCATCGGTTAAAAAAGGAGAAACGCTAATTGATACTGTTAATAATATTTTAGCCATGAAAGTAGATATGATAGTTATGCGTCACCCTGATGCAGGTGCTTCTACCTTCTTAGCTAATCATATAGATGTGCCAATAGTCAATGCTGGAGATGGTGCTCATGAACATCCTACTCAAGCACTTTTAGATGCTTATTCTATACGAGAAAAGTACGGTGATGTAAACGGTAAAAAAGTGGTTATTGTTGGGGACATTCTTCACTCTCGTGTAGCATTGTCAAACATATTTTGTCTAAAAATGTTAGGTGCTGAAGTTAAAGTATGTGGCCCTTCAACCCTTATGCCAAAGTATATAGAGTCATTGGGAGTTGCTTACGAACCAGATTTAATGACTGCTTTAGAATGGTGTGATGTTGCTAATATGTTACGTATTCAATTGGAACGTCAAGACACAAAGTTCTTTCCATCTCTAAAGGAATATAGTATGATGTATGGATTGAATAAAGAACGTCTTGACTCTCTATCTAAGCACATTACCGTTATGCATCCTGGTCCTATAAATAGAGGTGTAGAAATAACTTCCGATGTAGCAGATTCTAAACAAGCCATTATTCTACACCAAGTAGAAAATGGTGTAGCTATACGTATGGCTGTTTTGTATTTGTTAGCCAATAGCATTAAAAAATAAGATGTCATACCGTCACCATATTCAGAAAAACTGCTTGATAATTCAGTTGTCAGAGATTGAGGATGATATGACTTTTATCAACTCACTTTTTAGTCAAGACTGTAAACACCTTATATTAGACCTCACAGAAGTTTCAAATCTAAATACCGAACATTTAACAAAGTTTACTACATTTGGTAAAAATCTTGTTCAAACTAATTCGTTCGTTATGATTTCAAATCAATTTTTGCACGATGAATTCTTAGTAGTGCCAACACTGCAAGAAGCTTTTGACATTATTGAAATGGAAGATATTGAACGCTCACTTAACATCTAGTATATTATGAAGAAAAGTTTACTAATTACACTATTATTTACATCAAGTTTAACTGTCCTTGCACAACAAAGCCCTTGTGTGCCTGATGCCTCTTTGCAGGATTCAACCTTTGGATTATGGCCTGATACCATTCAAAACCTACCAATTGCACAGTTAGACACCTATTATGAAGAGCACATACAAATCAAAACACCAGCAACAGTTGGTGAAGTAATGGGTGACCCTTATGAAATTGATGTTTTGGGTTTTCCTGTAAATATTGCACCACTAGAAATCGATAGTATTAAATTAGTTGGTGTTACTGGACTACCCTCCTCAATGTCCACTTATCTTTCTAATTCAGACTCTGTTTTTATGGGTAATGATATTGCTTGTGTAACCTTATTTGGCACACCTGGTGAAGATGAATTAGGTACTCATGAATTGAGTTTAATCATTGACGGTTGGATTAATGTCTCTGTTATTGGAACAGTATCTTTGTATGAGCAGTTGGGTGACTATGAAAACATTGACGGATATAGATTAGTTGTTGAGTCTGAAATGGTTTCTATTAATGAAAATGATAAGGTATCGTTTTCTGTATCTCAAAACTCACCCAATCCATTTTCTAACAGAACTAGCATAGAATTTAACTCTACTAGCGAAGGAGAATACCTTTTTTCTGTTGTCAATTTATTAGGTGAAGTACAAGACCATAGAATAATAAATGCTAATTACGGTAGCAATAAAATAGATGTTGATGCTTCGGCTTTATCTTCTGGTATTTATTTTTACACTTTGAGTAACGCTCAGGGAATGATAACTAAAAAAATGATAATCAATAAGAATTAATGTCATTTGAATTAACAATATTAGGCTGTAATTCAGCTATCCCTACAATCCATAGAAAACCTACCGCTCAGTTGCTGAACGTAGCTGAGCGTTTTTTTTTAATCGACTGTGGTGAAGGTACTCAACTACAATTGAGGAAATACAAAATAAGAATGCAAAGCATTCAACATATTTTTATTTCTCACCTTCACGGGGATCACTACTTTGGTCTAATAGGGTTTATTTCTACTATGCATTTATTAGGTCGTGAGAAAGAATTGAATATTTATGCTCCTGCTGAGCTTAAAGAAATAATTTATATTCAATTGGCGGCATCTAAAACAGAATTACGTTTTCCTTTATTTTTTCATGAATTTGGTTTTGACGAACCAGAATTGTTAATGGAAAGTAACGACCTAACTGTTCATACTATTCCACTTTCCCATTCTTTACCCTGTTGTGGTTTTCTATTTCAAGAAAAGACTAAACCTAGACGAATGAGAAAAGAAAAAATAGAAGAATACACTATTCCTCTTGAGGCCGTTCCTGCTATTAAAGCTGGAGGAGATTACTTACTTGCTGATGGTACCGTAGTTCCTCATAAAGAGTTGACGCGAGGTGCTCAATTATCTCGTTCTTTTGCTTTTTGTAGTGACACTTCCTATCACGAAGCAATCATACCACAGATAAAAGGTGTAGATATGCTTTATCACGAAGCGACTTTTTTAGATGAATTGAAAGAAAGAGCAAGACAAACCATGCACTCTACAGCCAAAGAAGCAGCAACTATTGCCTCTAAGGCTCAAGTTGGCAAACTCATTATAGGTCATTATTCTCAAAGGTATTTTGATTTAAGCCCCTTGTTAGATGAGGCACAAGCTGTTTTTCCAGATACCTATTTAGCTATAGAAGGTGAAAAGTTTGAATTAAAACGTGAATATGATTCTGATAGCTGATAGTGGTAGTAGCACAACAGAATGGCGTTTGTTAGATGGTGAAAGTATTTCACAGCATCAGTGTATAGGATTGAATCCCTACATCGTTGATGAGCATATTATTAGAGATACATTATCACAATTAGATGTTCCTTTTGATAAGATTACAGTACTTCATTTTTATGGTGCTGGTTGTGGTTCTTCCGAAAAATCTGAAAAGATGCATACTGTATTGCAATCTGTTTTTAGTTGTGCTGATGTTATGGTTTATTCTGATTTATTGGCGGCTGCCCGTTCCTTGTTGCAAAAAAACGAAGGGGTAATAGGTATTTTAGGAACAGGTTCTAATGTGGCTATGTATAATGGAGATACTGTTTTGCCTTTTTCTACTAGTATGGGGTATATTCTTGGAGATGAAGGAAGTGGTAATGCTTTAGGGAAACGTTTATTAAAGGCTTATTTAGGCGATAAATTGGATAAGGCTTTAATTCTTAAAATAGGATTAGATAAAGCAACAATTTTAAATGATTTATATTCTCATTCTTTTCCTAATCGTTACTTGGCATCTTTTGCTAAGCTAATGTTTAGAAATAGAACACACCCTCAAATAGCTCAAATGATTAAACAAAGCTTTGACGAATGGGTTGAAGTATGCTTATTGCCTCATAATATCACATCCTTGTCGTTATGTGGTTCTGTTGCTTTTTATTTTCATACTGAGATAAAAAGAAGTTGTGAAAATTTTAATATTTCGGTTACTTCTATTCTAGAAAAACCCATAGCAGCTTTGGCATTATTTCATAAAGCTAATCAATGATAAAAATACTATCTTTGTCGAATATGAAAAAGCTCGTTTTATTAATAGCAATACTTCCATTTGGGCTTTTATATGCTCAAAATACAATGGTACTTACTTTTAATCAGGACAACTTAGTACCAAGTACAAATACCTTTAAATGCGAAGGTTCATTTACTTATTTTACAATTAATACCAATCCTGTTGATACTGCTTACTCTGTTACACTAATTAAAGATGGTATAATTTTAGAAGAAGGCAATTATTCATCGATTAATAGTCAATCACCTGGTTTTTTAGCATTAGATTCATTAATTTATGCAGGTTTTTATGAGTTGACAGTTGTTTCTTTAAGTAATAATATTACTTTTTCAGATACCTTCTCTTTTCAAGACCCAACACCCTTGTATTTTGATTACACTACTGACAACCCACAATCTTGTATCCCCTTTGGAAACATTTATATAAATAACATTAGTGGAGGAACTGCACCCTATAGTTTAGGTAAAGTAAATGCACTTGGAGAATTTGAGCCTACTTATTTTCAAAATTCTAACGATACAAGTTATAGCATACAAGATTTAAATGCGGGTTATTATTCTGTTTCTTTACAGGACTCGTACGGCTGTGTATTTACAGTAGGGAGTGATAATCCAATAGAAATAGTACAAGGCCCTGACCCTTTAAATATCATTTCAAGTTCACAAGAAGACTCTTTTCGTGTATGTGTTCAAGGTGGCGTTTTGCCAATAAGTTTTGTTCTTAATGAGGATACCGTTGTTACTAACGAATCTTGTGTATCTTATGCACTATGTGCTGGGGATTATGAGCTCATTGTCTTTGATGCCACAGCAGATACTATGTGTTTAGATACTTTAGAGTTTACTATTGATGAAATAGATGGCTTTATAGAACAGGAAACCTCTACAATGAAAGTGGAATCTGGCGGAGTTCGACCATTCAGTTATTCTTGGACTTTGAACGGAGATATTCAAGGCAATCAAACGGATTCCGTTTATGAGGGAGGCTTATGTCCTGGCTCGTATACTTGTACTATTATTGATCAGGCTTATTGTTCATCTTCATTTGATTTGACTATCAATGAAATAGAATCTAATCTAATAGAAGAAATCGACTGTTTTGACCAAGATTTTTCTTCCCTAGAAACTTCCGTAAGTGGAGGAACCTCTCCCTACGAATATTTATGGAATACTAATGAAACAACATCTAGTATTAGCGGTCTTAGTCCCCAAACTTATCAGTTGACTATTACGGATAATAACGGCTGTCAATTGATTGAAGAAATTGAAGTTCCTGTTGTTTTAGACAGTTGTTTGTTTAATGCTTTTAGTCCAAATGGGGATAATATCAATGATACTTGGGTAGTTAATCCTTCATTCTTATACGAAAATACAGAAGTAATCATCTACAACAGGTGGGGTGCTAAGGTTTATCAATCTTTAGGCTACAAACAGGCTTGGGACGGAAAAAATTCCTCAGGTTTCTTTGTCAAAGAGGGCGTTTATTTTTATTCGATAATTCTTAAAAATGGACACGATAACATCAAAGGTACGGTATCTGTCTTTTATTGATTTTCTAGCCAGTTGATGGGATAGCGTTTAAGCCAAGTCATTTGTCTTTTAGCGTACCTTCTAGAGTTTTGTTTGATAAGTTCTATGGCTCTATCTAGAGAGATGTCATTATTTAAATATTGAAATAGTTCGGAATAGCCCACGGTTTTTAGTGCATTCAAATCTTGGAATTTAATCAAACTTTCCACTTCTTGTAACAAGCCTTTTTCCATCATTAAATCTACTCTATCATTTATTCTTTGGTAGAGTTTTTCTCTATCCATTTTTATAGAAATGTATTCAACTTCAAATGGTCGTATCTTATTTTGTTTGTTCTTAAAACTGCTGAATGTTTGGCTACTTTGTTTACATACTTCCAAACATCTAAGTAGTCTTTGATGGTTATTCACATCTGAACTAGCATAAAAAATGGGGTCGATTTTTTTTACTTCATCTTGTAGCCATTGTAGACCATAATCCTCAAACTTTTGTCTCAGCTCTTTTCTAAGATTTTCGTCAATATCTGGAAAAGTATCCAAGCCATTACAAACGGCATCAATATACAATCCAGAACCGCCTACCATTATCAAAGTGTTATGAGGTTTAAAAAGTTGTTCAATTTTAGATATAGCTTCTTTTTCGAACAGTCCTACATTGTAGTTGTCGTGAATACTTTTATGTTGAATGAAATGATGATTTACGGCATCTAATTCTTCTTGTTCAGGTACCGCAGTACCTATTTTCATTTCTTTGAAGAATTGCCTTGAGTCAGCCGAAATAATTTCGGTATTGTGCTGTAAAGCTAATTGGATGGCTAGACTAGTCTTGCCAACAGCCGTAGGACCATAAATTACTAAGAGTTTCTTAGTAGTCATCATAGTTTTCGAACTCATTAAATTCGTCTAGCGTATCGTCATAAACATCTTCGTCTTCAGACCAACTTTCCTCATCAGAAATGAACTGAACTGACGGTGCTTGGTCAGGCATCTTGCCAAATGATAGCAAGATTTCAGCTTCTTCAACTTCTTTGGTTTCGTCAATTTCTTCAACTTCAATCATGAATCGCCATAGCGTTAGGAAGTCATTAACATAGAGCAGTTTTTCTGTATTTTGAAATATATCGTTAACACTAATGTTTTGCATTTCTCTAGAATTAGGCTCCATAGCGATGAGTGGAATTTCCTCGCCTTGTTCCCATTCTTCATTAGTTAAATAAAAGGCAGCCATCTCTTCAGGCTTTAGTGCAAAAGCAGATACTATTACTTTATGTAAATCTTCTAGCGTATTTTCTGTGTTGATGAGAATCTCTCTAAATACATCGTCGTTGTGATCAAGAACAACATTTAATTTTACAGTCATTATTTATCTTTTTGGTTTAAGCCCAATTTCTTCAGCTTTTTTAATTAAGAATTGATAGGCTTCCTTTTTTTCATTCGCAATGATGCCATCTAATATAGCATCTTTAATTGCATTTTTTAATATGCCAATTTCTTTACTTGGTTTAATATCAAAAATATCGATTATTTCTTCACCACTAATAGGGGGTTGCATATTTCTTATCTGGTCACGTTCTTCAACGTCCTTAATCTTTTGCCTGACAAGTTGAAAATTATTTAGGTAACGCTTTACTTTTTCAGGGTTTTTGGAAGTGATATCGGCATCACATAAGGTCATTAAGTCATCTATATCTTCACCGGCATCAAATAATAATCGTCTTACTGCTGAGTCTGTAACTATTTCTTGTGCCAATACGATGGGTCTTAGATGTAGTCGTACTAACTTTTTAACGTATTTCATCTTTTCATTCAAAGGCAATTTTAATTGTTTGAAAATTTTTGGCACCATCTTTGAGCCTAAAAATTCGTGTCCATGAAAAGTCCAGCCTTGTTTTTCTTCAAATTTCTTGGTGTCTGGCTTAGCAATATCGTGTAAAATAGCAGCCCATCTAAGCCACAAATTATCACTATTTTCACAGATATTGTCTAGTACCTGAAGGGTATGATAAAAATTGTCTTTATGCCCTTTATTGTCAATAATTTCTACTCCTTGTAATTCAACCATTTTAGGAAAGAATTGATGGAGTAGTTCGGTGTTGAATAACAATTTAAAGCCTATAGAAGGTTTTGATGAAAGTATTATTTTATTTAGTTCTTCAGTAATGCGTTCTTGAGAAATTATTTCTAGTCTATTAGCATTATCTTTGATAGCTTGTAAAGAAGATTCTTCAATGTTAAAATTCAATTGAGTAGCAAAGCGAATAGCTCTCATCATTCTTAAAGGGTCATCAGAATAGGTTATATTTGATTCTAATGGTGTTCTAATGATTTTATTCTCTAAGTCTTTTAGTCCATCAAAAGGGTCTATAAGTTCTCCAAAATGTTCTTTATTTAGTCTAATTGCTAAAGCGTTAATGGTGAAGTCTCGTCTATTTTGGTCATCTTCTAATGTACCATCTTCTACAATAGGTTTTCTCGAATCAGAACGATAGGACTCTTTTCTAGCTCCTACAAATTCAAGTTCTAAATCTTGATATCGGAGCATAGCTGTACCAAAGTTTTTAAATACTTGCACTTTAGTATCATTTCCGACTAATTCACTGACCTTATTGGCCAATTTAATCCCACTACCAACACATACAAAATCAATATCGGTAGGTTGAGTACGATCAAGAATAGCATCTCTTACAAAACCACCTATGACATAGGTTTCATAAGCTAGTTCATCAGCTGCTTGAGAAACTATAGAAAAGATAGGGTGTTGTATGTGTTGTTTAAGGTTCACTTATCTAATGATTTTAATCTCTCCGTTTTTTTTTAATTTGATGATATTAGAAGATTTTTGACTGATTGCTTCATTTTGTCGGTAATTTACTACGAAATCTACGCCCTTCAAAATGGTATCGCTAATAGACCTAAAATCTTTGGGCGTTTCTTCACCGCTAACATTAGCCGAAGTAGAGATGATAGGCTTACCCAATCTTTGAATTAATTGTTGGCAAAAAGTATCTTTTGCTAAACGTATTCCGCACGAGCCGTCTTCTGCAATGGCGTTGGGGGCAATACCTTTTACCTGATCATAAATTAGAGTTAGTGGTCTGTTTGCTGACTCTATTAAATCCCAAGCAATTTCAGGCATATTTATGACTGTTCTTTCCAGCATCACTTCCGAACCAACAAGTGTAATTAAGGCTTTTGAGGAAGTACGCCCTTTCAAATCATATATTTTTTGAATGGCTTGTGGATTACTAGCATCGCAACCTATTCCCCAAACGGTGTCTGTTGGGTATAAAATAATACCTCCTTCTCTCAAAGTGTTAAGGCAGTTTTGAATATCTTCTTTCATCAAATGTTTTGATATAAATTCATAAGTCGCTCTGCAATTTTATCATCGGTAAAGTTTTGAGCGTGTTTTTTTCCTTCTTCTATCATTTTCTCTCTTCTAGAAATGTTAGTGCTTATATCTAATATTTCACTTTTCATTTGCTTAATATCGTTGGGGTTAATGTAAGAGCTGTATTTTCCGCCTGGCTCAGCAAAACAACCGCCTTGTGAGGTAATGACGGGAACACCACAAAAAAGAGATTCTAAAATAGGTATGCCAAAACCCTCAAAAAATGAGGGGTAAATCATTATATCGGCCTGCTGATATATAGCCGCCATTTCTTTTAATGATAAATCGCTTAATATCTTAATCCTATCGTTCATTTTATTTTCATTAATAAAATCTAGGCATTTGTTTTTGTATGCTTTGCCATTGCCAATAACTACAAGTTGGTGGTCTGGTAATTCTTTTAAGCACCTAAGAAGATTGTATAGGTTTTTACGTTCTTCAATAGTGCCTACATACAAAAGGTATTTTTTTGGTAGTTGATGTTTTGTGCTAACACTGGCTTTAAAATCTGCATTTTGTTCTTCTTGAAAGACTTTATTGCAACCTTGGTAAATAACCTCAATCTTATCTTCTTCAATGTTAAAAAAACGAATTATATCTTCTTTAGTTTGCTGACTTACGGCAATGATTTTATCAGCAATTTGACAGGCGTATTGACTTTTTTTGACATAGGAAATACGGTCCGCTTTTTTAAAGTACTGAGGGCAACGAATAGCTATTAAGTCGTGAATGCTGACTACTGTTTTAATGTTGGTATTTTGTATGCCATAGGGCAATTCGTGGCTTAGTCCGTGAAAGTGGCTAATGCCATCTTTGACTAAATCGTTTTTTAATTTTATGGTACGCCATACAGAACTGAACATTCTATCAAACCAAGCTTTTGGCGAATGGGTGTAGTACTGTTTTTTATCTTCTAAAAATGATAAACGCTCGTTCTTTATTTCTTTTGGAGTGTAAAGGTGGTACTCGTTATTGCTAAAATATTGTCCGAGAATACGAATAGTATCTCTAGAGTAATTGCCTAATCCAGTGTTGTTGAAAAAGGCTCTTTTAGCGTCAAAACCTACTTTCATTATACGGCTACCTTGTATTCTCTCAAAGCATCGTTGAGAGAGGTTTTTTTATCGGTACTTTCTTTGCGTTTTCCAATGATTAAGGCACAAGGGACACCATATTCACCTGCCTGAAATGCTTTGGGATATGTTCCAGGAATAACAACAGATCTTTCAGGTACTATGCCTTTATATTCTATGGGTTGCTCTCCAGTAACATCAATGATTTTTGTAGAGGCGGTCAAAACAACATTTGCTCCTAAAACGGCTTCTTTTTCTACTTTAACCCCTTCAACAACAATGCATCGTGAGCCAATGAATGCGCTATCTTCTATTATAACTGGTGAGGCTTGTAAGGGTTCTAAAACCCCACCGATACCAACACCACCACTAAGGTGAACATTCTTACCTATCTGAGCACAAGAGCCTACGGTAGCCCAAGTGTCTACCATAGTGCCGCTATCTACATAGGCACCAATATTTACATAGGAAGGCATCATAATAACTCCCTTAGCTAAAAAAGCACCATATCTAGCTACAGCATGAGGAACAACACGAACACCTAAATCAGCATAATTGCTTTTTAATTTCATCTTGTCATGAAATTCCATAGGTCCAGCCTCCAAGGTTTCCATTTTTTGAATGGGGAAATATAATATTACTGCTTTCTTAATCCATTCATGGACTATCCATTTTCCTTCAACAGGCTCTGAAACACGAAGACGTCCTTTGTCTAATTCTTCGATGACGTAACGAATACTTTCTTGAGTTTTGCTATCGTTTAAAAGTTCACGATTATCCCAAGCTTGTTCGATTATTAATTTTTGTTGTTCAATCATAAGAGCAAAGATAGTTAAATGCTTTATTTTTGCACTATGTCAAGATTGTTAGCAATAGACTATGGTCAAAAAAGAGTTGGTATTGCAGTAACCGATAATGAACAAATCATTGCTTCTGCCTTAACCACTCTAAATTCTAAGGAAGTGATGTCTTTTTTAAAAGATTATTTATCCAAAGAAGACGTAGAATGCTTTGTGGTAGGCTTAGCTAAAAACTTAGATAATACGCCGTCTGAAAGTGCTCGGTTTATTGAGCCTTTTGTCTTACGATTAAAGGAAGCTTTTCCAAAGGTTAGAATAGAAAGAGTTGACGAGCGTTTTACTTCTAAAATAGCTTTTCAAACGATGATAGATGCTGGTCTAAAACAACAAAAAAGAAGGGATAAGGCTTTGATTGATAAAATAAGTGCAACGCTTATTCTTCAATCATTTTTGGACACAAGAAAGTAATTTCTCTTTCAAAAAATGAGCGGTATAAGATGCTTTGTTTTTAATTAAGTCTTCTGGTATCCCTTGAAACAATAAATCCCCACCATTTTCTCCGCCTTCAGGTCCTAAGTCAATGAGCCAATCTGCACATTTTATAACGTCCGAATTGTGTTCTACACAAATGATAGTATGACCATTTTCAATCAGAGCGTTAAAGGAATTCAGAAGTTTTTTGATATCGTGAAAGTGTAGGCCAGTTGTAGGTTCATCAAAAATGAACATAGTTTTTTCTGATTTATGTCCTTTGCTTAAAAAGAAAGCAAGTTTTATTCGTTGAGCTTCACCGCCACTGAGTGTATTTGATGATTGCCCCAATTGAATGTAGCCTAGACCGACTTGTTGTAGAGGTAACAGTTTAGAGACAATCTTCGAGTTATCATTTTCCTCAAAAAAGCTAATGGCTTCGTCAATAGTCATTTTAAGAATTTCTGAAATATTTTTGTCAGCAAATTTAATGTCTAAAGTTTCGTTTTTAAAACGTTGTCCTTTACAACTTTCGCACTCTAAGTGCACGTCTGCCATAAACTGCATTTCAATAGTAATTTCACCTTCTCCTTCACAAACTTCACATCTTCCACCAGAGACATTAAACGAAAAATGTCCGCTTTTATAGCCTCTTGTTTTAGATAGTTCTTGCCTTGCAAACAAATTTCTTATTTCATCATAAGCTTTGAGGTAGGTTACTGGGTTAGATCTAGATGAGCGACCTATGGGGTTTTGGTTGATAAATTCAATATGTTGAATGCGTTTCAAATCACCATCTACACTATCATGAGCTCCAATTTTAGAGGTATAGCCTTGAATGCTTTTTTGAATAGCAGGGAATAATATTTGTTTGACTAATGAACTTTTACCTGAGCCACTTACACCTGAAACTACCGTCAAGCACTCTAGAGGAAATGTTGCCGAAATATTTTTTAGGTTGTTTTCTCTTGCTCCATTGATGGATACTGAATAATTTACCTTTCTACGATGAGTAGGGACTTCGATGCGTTCAGTATTAGTTAAGTATTTGGCGGTAAGACTTTCGGAATGATTGCCTATGTCATTGAGTTTTCCTTGGTAAATAACGTTTCCACCATTTTTACCTGCCAGCGGACCGATGTCTATAATTTCATCTGCTGCCATCATTATTTCTTCATCGTGCTCGACCACTACAACAGTATTTCCCAATTCCTTTAGCGAATGTAAAATGCTAATTAATTTCTGAGTGTCCTTTGAATGTAACCCTATGCTAGGTTCATCAAGGATATACAAGGATCCTACTAAACTACTAGCCAATGAAGTAGCTAAGTTAATACGTTGCGATTCTCCGCCTGAAAGGGTAGAAGATAGACGGTTTAATGTTAAATAGCCTAGCCCCACATTATCTAAAAATTGCACTCTATTTTTAATTTCTTTTATAAGACGTTCTGCTATTACCATTTCTGTGTCTGATAGCTTGATTGAGCTTATTACATTAAGTAATTGACTAATAGGTAAATGAACAATGTCATTGATAGTTTTCTTACCTACTTGTACATATAAAGCTTCTTTTCTTAGTCTAGTTCCATTGCACTCAGGACAAGTATTTTTACCTCTGTATCTAGCAATTAGCACACGGTTTTGAACTTTATAATTTTCTTTTTCTAACAATTGAAAGAATTGACGGATACCTTTAAGACCCTTAGCACCATTCCAGACAATCTTTTTTTCATCATCTTGGAGTTCGTTGTAGGGGCGATGAATGGGGAAGTCATATTTAGCAGCATTAAGTATGAAGCGTTCTTTCCAGCGGCTAAGTTTTTCACCATTCCAACAATTGATAGCACCTTCGTATATAGAAATTGATTTATTAGGAATGACTTTGTCTTCATCAATACCCAAAACAGAGCCAAAACCTTCACACATTTTACAAGCGCCATAGGGGTTGTTAAAGCTAAATAAATGTTCTGATGGGGTTTCAAAAGAAATGCCGTCTAACTCAAAACGATTAGAAAATTCTTTAATTTTTTTACCAACAACCTCAATGGCACACTCTCCGTTACCTTCAAAAAAAGCGATTTGAACACTATCAGCTAATCGATTTAAATTATCGTTATCTAGATTTACAACAAGTCTGTCAATGACTACATAAACAGTCTTAGACGCATCTATTTCTGAGTAGTTCGTAATACTATCCAATCGTATAATTTCAGAATCTACTTTTATTCTAGAAAATCCTTTTAAGCCTAATTTCTTCAAGCTGTCTTCTATTGAACTGTTAGAAAGATTAAGTTTGAATAAGACTAAAATTTTATCATTAAGCTCTTGTTGACTTACGTAATCTACTACATCGCTTACTTGATGTTTTTTGACTTCTTTTTCAGAAATAGGAGAGATAGTTTTTCCTATTCTAGCAAATAATAGTTTTAAATAGTCATAGATTTCTGTAGATGTGCCAACTGTAGATCTTGGGTTTTGGGTATTTACCTTTTGTTCAATGGCAATAGCAGGAGATATGCCAGTAATTTTATCGACATCTGGTTTTTGTAGTTTTCCAAGGAACTGTCTAGCATAGGATGATAGACTTTCGATATACCTTCTTTGTCCTTCTGCAAATAAAGTATCGAAAGCTAGTGAAGATTTTCCTGAGCCTGAAACACCAGTAATAACAATAAGCTTTCTTTTAGGAATGGATACATCAATATTTTTGAGATTGTGCATTCTTGCTCCCGATATAGTGATGTATTTTTGATTGTCTTTTTGCACTTGAATTAAAGGCGTTATTAGTTTTTGTTTCTTTCGAAGTTTGCAAATTTACGGTTTTATCATTTGGAATTTTACAAAAAGTCATTTATATTTGAAGCAAGAAAAGACCAAACGAATTGGTTTTTCAAAGTGTAATTTTAATCATTTGCCTATAGATACATATCTACTTTTTAATTAGTATTAATTTAAAATTGTTAGATATGTTATTACACAAAGTCTCCGATAAAGATTTAGTTTCATCTTACATTAAAGGTAACCCACTTGCTCTTGACGAGTTAGTCAATAGACATCAGTCTAGAGTTTTGGCTTTTATCAATTCTAAAGTAAGAAACCTCCAACTTGCTGAAGATATTTTTCAAGATGCTTTTTTCAAAGTCATTAAATCACTAAATAGTGGTAAGTATAACGAAGAGGGTAAGTTTTTACCTTGGTTAATGCGTATATCTCACAATCTTGTTATCGATTACTTTAGACAAAACAAAAGGATGCCTAAGGTAGCACAATCTAAAAGTTTAGAGAACTTTGACATTTTTGATGTTATTGGGAATGGTAATCAATCTAAAGAGTACGATATGATGGAAGATGAACAAACCCAACTATTACGTCGTATTATTGCTGAATTGCCAAATGAACAGAAGGAAGTTCTTATTATGCGACACTATGAAGATTTAAGCTTTAAAGAAATTGCTGAAAAGACAGGTGTTAGTATAAATACAGCTCTAGGAAGAATGCGTTATGCACTAATAAATATTCGTAAGTTATTAGAAGAGAATAATGTTGATTTAATAATTAATTAATTGATTGTGCAATATTTAGAAAAGGTCTTGCGTTGTGGTAGTATAATTTTAAAAACTACCATATGTATAAAACCTTTACTCAGAATGATTTAATTAGATTTTTGTACAACGAGATGACCTCAGAAGAGTCGATTTTATTAAAAGAAGCATTAGTTAATGATTCGAATTTATACGACGCTTATAATGAATTAAAATCATCAATGAACCTATTTGATTCTGAACCATTATTGTTGACACCATCTAATTTTAGTCTTGCAAAAATTAAGTCTTATGCAAGAGGATTTTCATCAAAGCCATCTAAATATATTGACAGAATTAATTTGGTTTTGAATTAGTTAATAACATACTTTATCCAGCCCTTCTTAAGAAATTAAGAAGGGCTTTTTTTTTACCTTTGGGTATGAATAGAAAACAACGCTTTGAATTATTTGTTCATTACTTCGACAAACATATGCCTGTAGCCGAAACAGAACTGCAATACAACAATGGATTTGAGTTATTGGTAGCGGTTATTCTTTCTGCGCAATGCACAGATAAACGTGTTAATATGGTAACTCCTACTTTATTTTCTGCTTTTCCTAACGCTGAGCTTATGGCGTTGTCTTCGCCAGATGAGATTTTTCATTATATCCGATCAATAAGTTATCCAAACAATAAATCAAAGCATTTGCACAAGATGGCTAATATGCTGATTCATGATTTTGATGGTAAGGTGCCTGATTCTGTTGATAGCCTACAATTATTACCTGGTGTGGGTAGAAAAACAGCTAATGTAGTAGCTTCTGTTTTATATGATATTCCAACTATGCCAGTAGATACCCATGTGTTTAGAGTGTCAGAGCGAATAGGGCTTAGTAAGAATGCCAAAAACCCATTGCAAACCGAAAAGCAATTGGTAAAATATTTTCCTAAAGACAAACTTAATATTGCTCATCATTGGCTTATTCTTCATGGCCGTTATGTATGTCTTGCTAGAAAACCTAAATGTCAAGAATGCGGTATCACAGAAATATGTGATTTTTTTCAAAAAAATAGATAATTTGTTAATAAATGCAGTCTTATTATTTTGCTATTTCTGAGTTTTTTTTGCTCTTTTGTTAAGCTTAAAAATTCAAAAATGACTAGTTTAAAAGAAGGTGATAAAGCTCCAAATTTTAGCGTCCTTAATCAAGATGATAGGCTGTTAACTTTAGACACTTACAAAGGCAAGAAGTTAATCCTGTATTTTTATCCTAAGGATAGCACTCCTGGTTGTACTGCTGAAAGTTGTAACCTGAGAGATAATTATTCCGAACTTTTAGATTTAGGATATGATGTTCTTGGAGTGAGTGCCGATGATAGTTCTTCACATCAAAAGTTTATTGCCAAGAATGAATTACCTTTTCATTTGCTTTCTGATACAAAAAAAGAAGTCATTAAGGCTTATGATGTTTGGGGGCCTAAAAAATTTATGGGGAAGGAGTATGAAGGTATTCATAGAACAACCTTTGTTATTGACGAAAATGGACATATTGAGCGCATCTTTACTAAGGTAAAGACTAAAGAACATACAGCACAAATTTTAGAAACATATAAGTAAACAGCTATGAGTGATAAACAAAAAGAAGCAAAATTAAAAGCCCTACAACTTACTCTTGATAAGATGGAAAAGTCTTACGGAAAAGGTACTGTAATGCGCTTAGGCGATAAGCCAGTCGAAAATATAGACGCAATACCTACAGGTTCATTAGGTTTGGATATCGCTCTTGGAATAGGGGGTTATCCTCGAGGTAGAGTCATTGAAATTTATGGACCTGAATCTTCAGGTAAAACCACATTAGCTATACACGCTATTGCAGAAGCTCAACGTCAAGGTGGTATTGCAGCATTTATAGATGCAGAACATGCTTTTGACCAAACTTATGCAGCTAGTTTGGGCGTTAATATTGATGATTTGCTAATCTCTCAACCAGATAATGGTGAACAAGCGTTAGAAATAGCTGACAACCTAATTCGTTCAGGAGCAATTGATATTCTAGTTGTTGATTCTGTGGCAGCTCTTACTCCTAAAAGTGAAATTGAAGGGGAAATGGGAGATACTTCCGTAGGTCTTCACGCTAGATTGATGTCTAAAGCTTTAAGAAAATTAACGGGAACAATCAGCAAAACAGGATGTACGTGTATTTTTATCAATCAACTGCGAGAGAAAATCGGTGTAATGTTTGGTAATCCAGAAACTACTACTGGTGGTAACGCTTTAAAGTTCTATGCTTCTATCCGTTTAGATGTAAGAAAAAGTACTGCTATAAAAGATGCTGATGGTGCTATTGGAAATAAAACACGAGTTAAAGTGGTTAAAAATAAAGTAGCTCCTCCATTCAAATTAGTCGAGTTTGACATCATGTACGGTAAAGGAATTTCAAAATCTGGTGAAATATTGGATAAGGCTGTAGATTTAGATATCGTTCAGAAAAGTGGCTCTTGGTTTAGCTATAATGACGATAAGCTAGGTCAGGGTAGAGATGCAGTTAAACTTGTCTTGGAAGACAATCCAGAGTTGTCTGATCAGCTTGAAGAAAAGATTAAAGAGCATATCAATAACTAAGTATTAGCTAATTGCTGATATGTTTAGGCTGCTCATATTTTTTTCAGTAATTTTTCTTTTTTCTTGTTCAGAAAGAAATACACCTTCTAACGAGCCAACTTCAATTACTGACTTAAGTTTGGCATTATTGGAGCAGCCCAATGATACGGCATTGTTGATAGAAAGGAGAAATCGTTTTATTGAGAGTGGTGAGCTTGAAAAAGCTATTATTGACCAACAACAACTCTTTGCAATAGACACTTCGAACCTAAATTATCGTTACGACTTAGCCGATTTGTATTTTGAGCTCTATCCATCAAACCCTATTTACATTTCAAAGAGTTTAGCTTTAATTTCCGATAACTACACCGTATTTCCGCCCATGTTACTGTTAAGGGCAAAGCTGTATTACGTTCTTCAGAATTATTCACAGTCGTTGAAAGATATAAATACATATTTACCTTCGTACCCTTTTGATGCAGAGGCTTACTTTTTTAAAGGCTTGAACTACAAGGATATGGGAGACCTTGAAATGGCACAATCTCAATTTCAGACTGCTGTTGAGCAAAACCCTAATTATGTTGAATCCTATGAGCAGTTAGCTTTTATCTATTCTTTTAAAGGAGATAGCCTTGCTAAATACTATTTTAAAAATGCACTTATAGCCGATTCTAGCCTATTAAGTTCTTGGTATAATTTGGGTATGTACTGCCAAAATCAAGGTGATTTTTATAATGCTAAGCAATCTTATTATGGCATGCTTAGACGAGATTCGTTAAATAAAGATGCCAATTATAATTTGGGGTATATTTCATTAGTAGAGGGAAGTTATGAATCTGCAATTCAGTATTTTTCGTTTGTAATTTCTCAAAATAGAACTTATGCTTCTGCTTTCTTTTCAAGAGGGTTAGCTTATAAGTTTGTTGGTAATAATGACTTGGCTAGAAATGATTTCGAAATGGTTTTGGAATTGAGTCCTGAATTTAAAGAGGCTAAAGATGAACTTCAGTCTTTACCATAAAAAAAGGCTCCTATAAGGAGCCTTTTTCTTTTGTTAGTCTTAGTTTATTTATGCTAATTTCACATTTGTAGCGTTTAGTCCTTTACGACCTTCTTCTAAGTCAAATGTAACTTTGTCATTTTCACTAATTTCATCGACTAGTCCAGATACGTGTACAAAGTACTCTTTATCTGTTTCGTCTTCTTTAATGAATCCATAACCTTTGGTATCATTAAAAAACTTTACTGTTCCAGTATTCATAATTAATTTATTTATTTCGGCAAAGGTAACAAAAAAGGTAAACCATAGACGATTTACCTTTTTTAATTATTTATAAAAGTTAAATTTAGCTTTTAACCTTGTCCACTATTGCTTTAAAAGCTTCTGGGTGATTCATGGCAAGGTCTGCAAGAACTTTTCTGTTCAAAGCAATACCTTTTTTAGATAAACCTCCCATAAATGTAGAATAACTCATATCGTGTTCTCTAACACCAGCGTTAATTCTTTGAATCCATAGTGAGCGGAAGTTTCTTTTCTTTTGTTTACGTCCAATGTATGCATACTGCATTGCTTTATCAACTGCATTTTTTGCAACTGTATGGACATTTTTTCTACGGCCGAAGTAACCTTTTGCGGCTTTTAAAACCTTCTTTCTTCTAGCCTTTGCTGCGACAGCATTTACCGATCTTGGCATAATTTAATAGTTTTTAGTAGTTAGCGCCTCATTGAGAACTTTTGAGCTAAATACTTGGTTAATAATTGTTAATTATAGACACAATTGTTGTTTGATGTTTTTAACATCAGACTCATGTACTAATCCAGTTTGAGTTAAGTTACGCTTTTGTTTAGTCTCTTTCTTAGTTAAGATGTGACTTTTAAAAGCATGCTTTCTCTTGATTTTACCAGTACCAGTAAGCTTAAATCGCTTTTTAGCACTAGATTTTGTTTTCATTTTTGGCATGATAAATCCGTTTAATTTGGTTTTACTTCTTCTTTTTAGGAGCGATGAACATTGTCATTCGCTTACCTTCTAATTTTGGCATTTGTTCTACAACTCCATAATCTTCTAAAGCTTGAGCAAATTTTAATAATAAAATTTCTCCTTTTTCTTTGAAGACTATGCTTCGTCCTCTAAAAAATACAAAAGCTTTCACTTTTGAGCCTTCTTCTAGGAACTTTAATGCATGTTTTGTTTTAAAAGCAAGGTCATGTTCTTCTGTATTAGGACCGAAACGAATTTCTTTAATTACAGTTTTCGATGCGTTTGCTTTTATTATTTTTTGCTTTTTCTTTTGATCGTACAAAAACTTCTTGTAGTCAATAATTTTACAAACAGGTGGATCTGCTTTAGGAGAAATTTCAACTAAATCTAAACCCATCTCATCGGCTATATTCAATGCTTTTGATATAGGAAAAATTCCAGATTCTATGCCTTCGCCTACTAATCTGACCTCAGGAGCAGTGATAAATTTGTTAATTCTATGTTCTGCTTCAGTTTTTCTTCTTAAGTTGTTATTTCTTTTTCTTAAAGCGATTGTATTCTGTTTTTGTTAGTTATTCTACTTAAAGTTACTTATCAAAGTATCAATTTCTTCGTTGATGATGTTGATGAATTGTTCAATTTTCATACTTCCCAAATCTTCGCCACCGTGCCTTCTGATAGATACTGTATGATTTTCTTTTTCCTTTTCACCAACAATTAACATGAATGGTGATTTGCTCATTTCAGCATCTCTTATCTTGCGACCGGCTTTTTCAGCTCTTTCGTCAACGAGGGCGCGAATATCGGAATTATTTAGCAGATTTAAAATATTTTCTGCGTAATCGTGATATTTTTCACTTATCGGCAAAATCATAACTTGATTTGGAGTAAGCCAAAGAGGGAAATTACCTGCGCAATGTTCTAGTAATACGGACACAAACCTTTCCATCGAGCCGAAGGGTGCTCTATGAATCATTACAGGTCGGTGAGTTTGGTTGTCAGACCCCATGTATTCTAATTCAAAACGTTCAGGTAGATTATAATCAACTTGTATTGTTCCTAATTGCCATTTTCTTCCTAAAGCATCTTTAACCATGAAGTCTAGCTTTGGACCATAAAATGCAGCTTCTCCATATTCGATAACTGTATCAATACCTTTTTCTTCAGTAGCTTCTAAAATGGCTTTTTCGGCTTTTTCCCAATTTTCTGTTGAGCCTATGTATTTTTCAGGTTGATTGACATCTCTTAATGATATTTGAGCTGTAAATTGTTCAAAGCTTAGTGTCTTGAAAATATAAAGGACTAGGTCTATAACTTTTATAAATTCTTCCTTGACTTGCTCAGGAGTGCAAAAAATATGAGCATCATCTTGAGTAAAGCCTCTTACTCTTGACAATCCATGCAGTTCACCCGATTGCTCATAACGATATACTGTTCCAAATTCTGCAAATCTTATAGGTAAGTCTTTGTATGAACGAGGTTTGGTTTTGTATATCTCACAATGGTGAGGGCAGTTCATGGGTTTTAATAAAAACTCTTCGCCTTCAGCAGGAGTGTTAATGGGTTGAAAAGAATCGGCACCATATTTGGCGTAGTGGCCTGAACAAACGTAAAGTTCTTTACTGCCTATATGTGGCGTAATAACCTGGTCATAACCTGCAGATTTTTGTGCTTTTTTAAGGAAGTTTTCTAACCGTTCTCTAAGAGCAGCGCCTTTAGGCAGCCATAAGGGGAGTCCTTGTCCAACTTTTTGAGAAAAGGAAAATAATTCCAATTCTTTTCCAAGCTTTCTGTGGTCCCTTTGTTTAGCTTGTTCCAAAAGCTCAAGATATGCTGATAATTCTTTTTGCTTAGGGAAGCTAATACCATAAATTCTTGTGAGCTGTTTGTTGTTTTCATCACCTCTCCAATAGGCTCCTGCAATATTTAATAGTTTTGTGGACTTTATAAATGAGGTGTTTGGAATGTGTGGTCCTCTACATAAATCGGTAAAATTACCTTGAGTGTAAAAAGTAATATTGCCGTCTTCTAAATCTTCTAAAAGTTCGAGCTTATACTCATCATCTTTTTCTTGGAAGTAAGAGATAGCATCTTGTTTAGATATTTCTTTTCTGACGTATTCGTTTTTCTGCCTTGCCAATTCAGCCATTTTAGCCTCAATTTTGCTAAAATCATCAGATGAAATAGAATGTTTGCCAAAATCAATATCGTAATAGAAACCGTTTTCAATTGCTGGTCCAATAGCTAGTTTAATACCTGGGTAAAGTGCTTCAAGAGCTTCTGCCATCAAGTGTGCAGAAGAGTGCCACATAGTTTGTTTTCCTAGGTCATCGTTCCAAGTGAGTAGTTTAAATTCACAATCTTTTTCAATTGGACGATTAGCATCCCAAACTTCATCATCTATCTGGCAAGCAAGAACATTTCTCGCTAGTCCTTCACTGATACTTTTAGCAATATCCATGCCTGTAGTACCTTTTTCAACCTGTCTTGTCGCTCCGTCTGGAAGTGTAATTTGTATCATAAAATTATTCTATGCTCTAATCTAGAATCTGCAAATATAATCAAATGAATATATTTTCTGAGTGATTGGTATATTTTAAACTTGAATAACTCCTGGGTTGTAAGTTTCGGTAATTGGAGAGTTATTTGCCGCTTCAATTCCCATTGATATAACTTTTCTCGTATCTCTTGGGTCTATGATAGCATCAACCCAAAGTCTTGACGCGGCATAGTAGGGTGAGGTCTGTTGGTCGTATCGATTTGTAATTGACTTAAGTAATTCTTCTTCTTTCTTCTTATCGATTTTTTGCCCTTGTTTGTTGAGCGATGATTTTTCTATTTGCAACAATACTTTTGCCGCTTGTTCGCCTCCCATAACGGCCATTTTTGCGCTCGGCCATGCTACGATTAATCTAGGATCAAAGGCCTTGCCACACATGGCGTAATTTCCTGCTCCATAAGAATTGCCTATAATAATGGTGAATTTTGGAACAACAGAATTACTCATGGCATTGACCATTTTAGCGCCATCTTTTATGATGCCAGAGTGTTCTGAACGAGAGCCAACCATAAAGCCAGTTACATCTTGTAAAAAGACTAGTGGTATTTTCTTTTGATTGCAATTGGCAATGAATCGGGTTGATTTATCTGCAGAATCGGAGTAGATGACACCACCAAATTGCATTTCACCTTTTTTACTTTTAACAAGTTTTCTTTGGTTGGCAATAATGCCCACTGCCCAGCCATCAATTCTAGCATATCCACAAACTATTGTTTCTCCATATCCTTTTTTGTATTCTTCAAAATCAGAATTATCAACTAGACGTTCAATAACTTCTATAGTGTTGTAGGGCTTATCTCTGTTGGGAGGTAAGATGCCAATGATTTCATTTTTATCTTTTTTAGGCTCTACAGTTTCAATTCTGTTAAAACCAGCTTTTTCAAAGTCTCCAATTTTACTGAAGATGTTTTGTATAGTTTTAAGACAATCTTTATCGCTTTCTGACTTGTAATCCGTAACGCCAGAAATTTCACAATGTGTTTGTGCGCCACCTAGTGTTTCATTGTCAATATCTTCTCCTATGGCAGCTTTTACAAGGTAGCTTCCAGCCAGAAAAATAGTTCCTGTTTTGTTGACTATCAATGCTTCATCACTCATAATGGGAAGATAAGCTCCACCTGCTACGCAAGAGCCCATTACTGCAGATATTTGTGTGATACCCATTGATGACATCTTTGCATTATTTCTAAATATTCTACCAAAGTGTTCTTTGTCAGGAAATATTTCATCTTGTAACGGTAAGAAGACACCTGCACTATCTACCAAGTAAATTATGGGTAACTTATTTTCCATGGCAATCTCTTGAGCACGTAAATTTTTCTTGGCAGTGATTGGAAACCACGCACCCGCTTTTACTGTGGCGTCATTGGCAACTACAATGCATTGTTTTTTACTGACATAGCCGATAACAATAACCACTCCTCCTGAGGGGCAGCCGCCATATTCTTCATACATACCATCGCCCACAAAAGCTCCAATTTCTATGGATTCACTGTCGTCATCAAGAAGGAATTTTATCCTTTCTCTAGCGGTTAGTTTCCCTTGTTCGTGTTGTTTTTTTATTTTGGACTTACCACCACCAAGCGAAACTTTATTGAACTTTTGAGTCATTTCTGAAATCAAAAGTCTCATTTTATCTTCGTTTTTATTAAATTCTAAATCCATAAGACATTAATAATTTTTCAGCGGTTAATAGATTCTAGGTAAGACTTACTGTTATTCCCCTCGTTAAAAAGTAGGTCTAATATACTGAGATTAGAAATAAAGCCGAATTTATTTTCAAAAACTTGCATGTATCTCGGAGGTTGAATGTGGTCAAAGTTATGCAATCTCTTGTCCACATAATAAGAATTGTCAATGTAAGATTCACTTAAATTGAATGCTGTTGAAATTCCAATTTTAGAGCAAACGAAGGTCATCATTTCTAAATTAAGGTCTTTTAAGTAAGTATGTTTTTTTTGAAATAAGGTCTGAAGTTCATCTTCGAAATATTCAAAAAATGGAGAAGAACGATAGGCACTTGTTAAACTTTCCCAATGTTCCTTTTGCCAGTGGTAGTCGTAATTTATTTTAATGTCTTTGAATAGTGTTTTTGAACTGTTTTTTCTAACCTTAGGTACGGTTAGTGTTAATGGTCCATTAGCACCATATATTTTGCATCGTGTTCTTAGACTCTGTTTGATGAAATAATCATTGACTTCTATTAAGTATTCATTTGAAATTAGGTTTGAGAAATACTCAATAGAACCAAAATAGGGACAGGGTAGAAGTATTGGTTTAATGGACTGCATTGAATAACCTATTCCATCGGATTTTATTAATTCCTTTTTTATTCTTATCCCAACTCATCCAAATGAAAAGGGCTTTACCTACTACGTGATCTTCTGGAACAAATCCCCAGTATCTAGAGTCTAAGGAGTTGTGCCTGTTATCTCCCATCATCCAATAATAGTCCATCTGGAAAGTATAGCTATTACTTAAGTTGCCGTTTATGTAAATATTATTTTCAATTATTTCAAGAGTGTTCTTTTCATAGATTTCTATAACCCTTCTGTATGTTTCAATATTTTGTGTGTCAATACTGACGGTTACGCCTTTGGCAGGAATAGTAAGGGGTCCAAAATTATCTAGGTTCCAATTGAATTTGTCTTCTGGAAAAATCAACTCTGATGAATTTAATTTCATTCCTTTTTCAGCAACTATCTTTTCTACTTTTTTGACGTATGTAAAGCGTTTTATAGCTTCCAAGCTGTTTTCGTTCAGTATGAGCTCGTAATCACCCTTTCTAGAAAGTATCTGTCCTTCATATATATTGTATTTGTTGAGTGTCTTTTGACTAAAAAGAGTGCCGTCAGTTTTGATATAATACCTAAACTGATTTTTCATTTTTTCAGTTTGTGTTTGTGGCTCACCATTGACATACAAGTCACTGTTTTTTATTTCAATAACATCTCCAGGTAAGCCAACACATCGTTTGATGTAGTTCTCTTTTTTATCTACTGGTCTTTCAGGATATAGCAAATCATCGGTAGGATAATTAAATACTACACAGTCGTTTCTTTCTATTTGACCAAATCCTTTCATTCGGTGGTAGTCCAGCTGTATCCATTTTAGATAGGCAGGCGTACTTTTTGTAAGCGGTAGGGTATGATGAACGAGTGGAAACGATATTGGAGTGTTAGGCACTCTTGGACCATAACTTACTTTACTCACAAATAGAAAGTCTCCTATCAAAAGTGATTTTTCCATCGATGATGTTGGTATAGTGTAGGCTTCAATTAGGAAGGTTCTAAGAATTGTAGCTGCTATGACGGCAAAAAGAATAGCATTAAACCAACTTTTGATTTCACTTTTTGGCTTCTTCTTTTTCTTTTCTTTTTTCTTCCAAAATTGCCAATTTATGGTTTCCCAAAATAACACATCGCCAACTATTAATGGGAAAAAGTACAGCCATTCGCCATCAATAAGATATACCAAAAGGGACCAAATAATGGTAAATGCAATGAACATTACTACTTTGAAAGACTTACCTAAGAGTTGTTTTAATTTTTTCATTTTTAATTGATTTTAAGAATGTCACTCATTGAAAAGCAACCTTTTTTATCTATTATCCATTCTGCTGCAATGAGTGCTCCTTGAGCAAATCCCATTCTGTTATGAGCTTGGTGTGTGATGGATATACTATCTATTTCTGAATCATAGTTGACAATGTGAGTACCAGGAACATTTTCAGTTCTTTCGCTTTTTATGTCTATGGTGTTGGGTATTTGTGACTGTAAACTTAGGGCTGTACCACTAGGCATATCCAATTTTTCAGTATGGTGAATTTCTTTGATTGATGCTTTGTATTCAGACTGATTTTGCATCAGTTGAGATAGCTTTTTATTCAATTCAAAAAAAAGATTTACTCCAATGCTAAAGTTTGAGGCATATAGAAATCCTGTTGCTTTTTCTTGAGCTAGTTGCTTTACATCGTCAAGATTTTCTAACCAAGCTGTTGTTCCTGAAACGACAGGTATTCTTTGAGCCAATACATATTTGATATTGTGGTATGCACTATTAGGAGTGCTGAAATCTATAGCTACATCGGTGCTTGAAAAATCCTGATTTTCTATTGGATTACTACTATTGACAATTACAGATATAGAGTGTCCCTTTTCTAGAGCAATTTGCTCTATTAATTGTCCCATTTTACCATAACCAATAAGTGCAATATTCATACGGTCAAAGTTAAAAATTCATTTTTAATGATAAAATGGGAGTCTTACCATTAGGGGTGTTAATAATCTGAGGACTTGTTTCTAGGCTTAAATCTTCGCTAATATCGAAATCGAAAAGATGAGCGTCTACACTGGCATCTACTATATTTAGTAAATAAATAGCAGCAGTAATAATATAGGATACATCTCTATTTCTTTCATAATAATCAACAATAGTCAAGAGTTGGCTATCGTTATATACGTCAATGTATTCGTCAGCACCTCCGTTTGAACGACTAATGTATGCATCTTGATAGGTCTTTAGTTTATTATGATTGTCATAAATGAAATAAATACTTGTAGTTAAGGAAGCATAAATAATGGGAACTTTCCAATATTTTTTATTGTAAACTTGCCCTGCACCAGGAATAACAGCAGAAAGGATAGAGGCTTTATGAGCTGATTTCTCATTCTTACCCTCCGTTGATTGTCCAAAACCAACAAATGAAAAAAATAGAAGTGTATATAATATTATATTTTTCAATTATAAACCTAGTTGAGATATAATTTGGTGTAAATCGTCATTTGAGTTGAAAGGTATTTCTATTTTTCCTTTTCCACTTGTTGATACTTTTAATTTGACATCTTTTCCGAATTTATTGCTGATATCATTAGCCAATTTTTGATGCTCAAAGCTGGGTAATGTTTTGCTTCTATTTCTAGATGTTTTAGTGTATGAGCTATCTCCAAAGTCTTTAACGATTTGTTCTATTTCTCTAACTGTGAAACCGTTGTTTAGGGCATCTCTAAAAATATTGATTTGAGTGTCTTGATTTTTGACGTTTACCAATGCTCTTGCGTGTCCCATACTAATACTTTCATCTCTCAAAGCAGCCAAGATTTCAGCAGGGAGTTTTAAAAGTCTGAGGTAATTCGTAATGGTAGATCGTTTTTTACCTACTCTTTCGCTCATTTTTTCTTGAGTAAGTTTGCATTCGTCTATTAGCCTTTGATAGCTTAAAGCAATTTCAACGGGGTTAAGTTGTTCTCTTTGGATATTCTCTACCAATGCCATTTCCAACATGGCTTGATCGTTGGCAATCCTAACATATACAGGAACTGTCTTCAATCCCGCTAACTGTGAAGCTCTAAATCTTCTTTCACCAGAAATTAATTGGAATTTATCGTAACCCAATTTTCTAACGGTTAAGGGCTGAATTATGCCTAATTCTTTGATGGAAATTGCTAATTCTTGTAAAGCATCTTGGTCAAAATCTGTTCTAGGCTGAAAAGGATTGACTTCAATTTGCTCTATTTTAATTTCAGAAACCGAACCAACAACTTGATTGGTGTCATCAATACTTTCATTGGTTGTGATGTCTGTGTCTGGATTCTTAAGTAATGCGGATAGACCTTTTCCTAGTGCACGTTTTTTTTCTGCCATTTTATTGATTTTGAAGTGCTGTTTCATTCTTTTCCAAGAGCTCTTTTGCTAGATTTAAGTAATTGATAGCACCTTTACTATTAGCATCATGCATAATGATAGTTTGTCCAAAGCTAGGTGCTTCACTTAGTCTTACATTTCTCTGTATGATAGTATCGAAGACCATTTCTTGAAAATGTGTTTTTACTTCTTCAACCACCTGGTTTGAAAGTCTTAATCTCGTATCATACATAGTTAGTAAAAGACCTTCAATATCGAGCTCTTTGTTCAAACGATTTTGAACAATTTTAATTGTATTGAGTAATTTGCCAAGTCCTTCAAGAGCAAAATATTCGCATTGAATAGGTATTATAATGGAGTTTGCTGCGGTTAAGGCATTTGTAGTCACTATACCTAAAGAAGGGGCGCAGTCAATGATAATGTAGTCATAACTAGATTTAACTTGCTCTAAGATGCCTTTAAGAATAAACTCTCTATTTTGTTGATTGACGAGTTCGAGTTCAGCACCAACTAAATCAATGTGAGCAGGTAGTAAATCCAAATTTGGGCTTTCAGTTTTAACGATTGCATCTTTTGGACTAAGATCATCAATTAAGCATTCGTATAGTCCTGCTTTAATTTCTCTTGGGTCGTAGCCAACACCTGATGTTGAGTTTGCTTGAGGGTCTGCATCTACAAGTAGGACTTTTTTTTCAAGTACGCCAAGGCATGCTGCTAGATTGATTGCAGTAGTTGTTTTGCCAACTCCACCTTTTTGATTAGCGATTACAATAATTTTATTCATTTTGTTAGTTTTATTTGTAGTGTAAATTAATTTGATTTTAAGGGTTGGTCAGATAAACTCGTTTAAACGAGCATATTTAACTATATTTACGATTCAAAAATAACCTAATTAATTGAGTGCCTAAGAAGAAAAAAAGGTGTTTTTTTTAACATTTAGCGCAAAATGTTAATAGCTATAATTTAAATTATTTTAATAATGTCATTACTCATAAATTCTACAGAAACAGTGTTTTTAATTGTTCAGATATTAGCCGTATCCTTTTTAGCAATTTTGTTTTTACAATCTGGCATTGATAAGGTAGTGGACAAAAAAGGAAATTTGGAGTGGTTGAGCTCTCATTTTGCTAATTCACCATTTAAAAACTTTGTGCCAGTTTTATTTTTTACGATAACCGTTGTTGAGCTTTTATCAGGTATATTAAATCTTGTTGGGGTTGTTTTTTTACTTTATGATGGTAGTATAACTTTAGCGTTTTACGGTACTATTTTGGCTTCTGTGGCATTGATAATGTTGTTCTTGGGACAAAGAGTAGCTAAAGATTACGTCGGAGCACAATCTTTAGTTAGTTACTTTATTCTTACTATCCTTACCTTACTTGTGTTTGGATATACAATTTAGGTTTTAGATATCTTCAAAATTAACATCGGTAAAACTCGAATCACCTTCATCAGATTCGTTTTTTGAAGCTGAAATAATTTCTTGTCCTTTGTTCTTGAAGATGTAGTCTATACTTTCGGAGAGAGCGTCTTTGAATTTCTCAAAATCTTCTTTGTAAAGAAATATTTTATGCTTTTTAAAATAGTGACTACCATCGTCATTAAATATTTTTTTACTTTCAGTAATAGTTAGGTAGTAATCGTTTGCTCTAGTAGCTCTTACATCAAAAAAGTAAGTTCTTTTACCTGCTCTTACTATATTTGAAAAAATTTCTTCTTGGTCTTTGTAGTCTTCCATAATTTTTCATGATTTATCTCTCAAATCTATGAAATTTAATGCAAAACACAAATTTAATTCTAATTTGAAAGTTGTTGCTGGTACATTTCGTGATAAATCCCGCCTTTTTCGAAAAGCTCAGAATGTGTTCCCATTTCAGCAATTTTGCCGTTATCAAGAACTATTATTTTGTCGGTATGTTGTATTGATGACATTCTGTGGCTTATAGTAATACTTGTTTTTTCTAGACCTTCTTTTTTTAGAGACGAGAGTATTTTTTCTTCAGTTTCATTATCTACTGCTGACAAGCAATCGTCGAAAATAAGTATGCTAGAAGGTCTAACTAATGCTCTAGCAATTGAGATGCGCTGTTTTTGTCCGCCAGATAGTGTAACACCTCTTTCTCCAACCATAGTTTGATAACCTTTTGGGAAGTTTTTGATATTATCGTGTATAGCTGCTTTTTTGGCAACCAATTCTAAATCTTCTTGTGTTAGTTCTTCTTTTGAACCAAAGGCAATATTATTGGATATGGTGTCTGAAAACAATAAAGCTTCCTGAGGTACTAAGCTTATTCCTGAGCGAAGACTAGCTAAGTTGATTTCTTCTATTGGAAGGTCATCTATCTCAATTTTTCCAGAGGTAGGCATATACATGCGGCTAATGAGGTTGACAATTGTTGATTTTCCTGAACCTGTCCTTCCGACTATTGCAACAGATTGCCCCTTTTCGATGTTAAACGAAATATTATCTAATGCTTTTACTCCACTGTCTGGATATTCAAAGCTTATATTTTTAAAAGTTATCTTACCGTCAATATTATGTACATTTCCGTCTTCTGAATTAATTTCTGCCTCTGTATTAAGAAATTCATTAATTCTTTTTTGGGAAGCTGCTGCTCTTTGTATAATGGAGGTAACCCAGCCGATAGATGCCATAGGCCATGTTAACATATTGACATATATAATGAATTCGGCGATGTTTCCAGTTGTAATATTACCTGCTATAGATTCTTTTCCTCCAACGTATATAGTAAGTAAAGTGCTTAAGCCTATCAATAAAAGCATAAAGGGAAAGAAAGCGGCATTAGTTTTAGCTAAGGACACATTACGTTTGAGGTATTCGTTAGTTTCAGATTTGAAAATACTAAAGTTAGTTCTTTCGTTAACGAAGGATTTCAAAATCCTGATTCCAGAAAAAGACTCTTGAGTGAGTGTCGATAGAGTAGACAGTTGGCTTTGTACTTTTTCACTCTTGGCATGTATGACTTTACTAATGAAAAATATAGTAATAGACATTATTGGAAGTGGCGCAAGAACAAATAAACTCAGCTTAATATTGATGCTAAACATATTATACATTACAAAAATGAACAGCGATATCATATTGATGGGATACATTGTAGCTGGACCTAAAAACATTCTTACTTTAGTAACATCTTCACTTATTCGAGCCATCATGTCACCCGTGTTATTTCTTTTATAAAAAGCTCTGTCTAATTTCTGATAATGTTTGAATATTTCATTTTTTATATCGAATTCAATTAATCGAGACATAACAATGATAGTTTGTCTCATAAAAAACATAAAAACCCCTTTCAATAACGCAAATAGAATTAACATCATTCCAAAATATAGTAAGGTTGAGGTTAAATCTGAAAAATCGTAATTGCTATTTTGTGAAGATTCTATGGCTTCTTTGGCAGCGTCAAATGCTTTTCTAGTATATATTGCTGGATACAAAGCAAAAATATTAGATGTCACTACGAAAAATGTGCCAAGAGCAAAACGCCATCGGTATTTTTTATAAAATTTGAATAGATAATTAAGCTCTTTCATAAAATTGAACTTGTTAATCTAAATGCACAAATAAAATTGTAGCTTTGACAGCGCAAAATTTACCTTTTTTGAATAGTAATTAAAGTGTGACAAAGTTAATTAACTTTCTGTTTAATTTAATCAAAATATAACGCTATGTTGGAAGTAAAGAATGTCAACGATTCTGTTAAAGATTTTCAAGTCATTGAGATGATGACTCAAATGAATCATGAGCAATTGGTGTTTTGTAATGACAAAGAAACAGGGCTAAAAGCAATTATTGCAATTCACGATACTACACTTGGCCCAGCTTTAGGAGGAACTAGAATGTGGAATTATGATTGCGATAATGATGCCATTATTGATGTGTTAAGACTTTCTAGAGGCATGACATTTAAAGCTGCTATCACAGGTCTATCTTTAGGTGGGGGAAAAGCCGTTATTATTGGCGATTCATCTACGCAAAAAACAGAAGCTTTGATGCGTAAATTTGGTGAATATGTAAACAGCTTAGGCGGTAAGTATATTACTGCTGAAGATGTTGGTATGAGTGCTATAGATATGGTTCATGTTAAAAAAGAAACAGATTTTGTTACGGGCATACCAGTTGAGATGGGAGGAGGAGGAGATCCCTCGCCAGTAACAGCATTTGGCGTTTACATGGGAATGAAAGCTTCTGCCAAACACAAATGGGGTTCAGATGATTTAAACGCAAAAAAAATTCTAGTACAAGGCGTAGGTCATGTTGGTGAAAATCTTGTGAAACATCTTACTGAAGAAGGTGCTGATGTCCTTATCAATGATATTAATAAAGCAAATTTAAAACGAGTTTCGGAGCTTTATAATTGTCAAACTATTGAAGATAATTCGATTTTTGATTTAGATGTAGATATTTACTCTCCTTGTGCTTTAGGTGCCACAATCAATGATGTCACCATAGAACAATTTAAATGTGAAATTATAGCCGGAGCTGCTAACAACCAGCTTCAAGATGAAGTTAAACACGCTAATTTGCTTCAAGAAAAAGGAATTTTATATGCTCCAGATTTTTTAATTAATGCAGGTGGATTGATAAATGTTTATTCTGAGATTAATGGATATGATAGAGAAAAAGCAATTGCTCAGACACGTAAAATTTATGATACTACGTTAGAAATTTTTTCTAAATCTGAAGAAGAAAATATAACTACACATCAGGCAGCTCTAAAATTGGCTATGGAACGTATAGCACAAGCTAAAAACTAGAGAATTAACAGAAATTTATGCTAAATCGACGTCACTTAAGAATACGTGTTTTACAATTTGTTTATTCTTGGAATAAATCAAATGGGGTAGAAATTGCAGCTCTTGAAAAGCAATTTTTAAAATCTTTAAATAAAGTAGAAGAGTTATATCTCCTTTTACTAATGTATATTTTAGAGGTAAGAGACTTTGCTGAAAATTATTCAGAAGACTCCAAAAAAAAACAATTACCATCTGATAACGATTTAAATCCAAATACGAAGTTTATCAACAATTTGTTTTTACAAAAACTGAGAGATGATTCTGATTTAATTAATAAAGCAGGACACGCTAAATTATCTTTTGCTGATGAGCAAAATATGATAAAAGCCATTTATTTTAAAATGGTAGAGTCCGAATTGTATACTTCATACATGAGTGAGGAGTCTGTTGACTTTGATTCGGACAAAAAGTTTATCGTCAAGCTATTTAGCAAAGAATTAATAGAGATGGAAGTCTTTCAAGACTTTTTAAGTGAGCAAGATATCTTTTGGGAAGATGACTTTCCTTTCATTTGTAGTATGGTTATAAAAACAATTAAGGAATCTGATAATGATACAATAGAATTGTTTGAGCTTTTTAAGGATACTGATGAAAAAGACTTTGCGGTTAATTTGTTACGTCATTCCATAGTTCACTCTGATGAATTTTCAGAATTAATTTCTTCAAAAACTAAAAACTGGGATTTGGAAAGGGTTGCGCAAATGGATTTAATCTTAATGCAAATGGCACTATCTGAACTATTGAAAATGCCTAGTGTACCCGTAAAAGTTACTATCAACGAATATATTGAACTTGCAAAATATTATAGCACACCAAATAGTAAGAATTTTGTTAATGGCATTTTGGACAGTTTATTAATTGAGCTTAAGAAAGAAGGAGCCATTAAAAAAATGGGTAGAGGCTTAATCGAATAATTACTATTTTTGCTATCAACTAATTATAATTTTAACATGTACAAAGTATTTTTAATATCCCTATCGGTTTGCTTATTCTCTTGTGGCGATATGTCCAAAAAAGTAGGAGATAACACAAAAACTCCTGTCAAGAAAGAAGAAGTAAAACCATCGCTTTCATCTAATCTAGTTATGAATGATAATACTGCAGAGTCTTCAAGCGAAAAATCAGGAATGCCAGAGTTTAATTTTGAAAAAGAATTACACGATTTCGGACAACTCGTAGATGGTGAGAAAGTATCATACTCTTTCAAATTCACCAATTCAGGAGATGCGCCATTAATTATTTCAAACGCTAAAGGTTCTTGTGGCTGTACAGTGCCTAACTGGCCTAGAGACCCTATTGCCCCAGGTGAATCTGGATCAATAGACGTAACTTTCAACAGTTCAGGAAGAAGCGGAAAACAAAATAAAGCCATAACTTTAACAGCAAATACTAACCCAAACAGAAAGGTGATTAATATCACTTCTGAAGTAACATCTAAATAAATGAATATTATTACAATTTTTTTTAACGCAGAAGGAGGAGGCAATCCGCTTATTTTCTTTGTTCTAGTTTTTGGTGTTTTTTGGTTTTTTATGATAAGACCTCAAGTAAAAAAGCAAAAGCAAGAACGTAAATTCAGAGAAGAACTTAAGAAAGGAGACAAGGTCATCACTTCAGGAGGCTTACACGGTAAAATAGTAGAGGTATCTGAAAAAACTGTAAAAATAGATGTTGGGAGCAGCATTGTTTTAAAATTTGATAAATCAGGAATCTCTGCTGAATTATCTAATGCCAAAGAATAATCTTTAACGGGGCTTCGGCCCTTTTTTTATGTTGAGCAAACTTACATTTCTATTCAATAGATTAATTGTTGTTTTAAGAATTGAGAGAAAGCAACTTCCGATTTTCTTATTTCTTTTAGCTCTATCTACTTTATTTTGGATTCTTACAGTCTTGTCAAAAGATTATACTACAACGGTACATTATGAGGCTGCTTTTGTAGATTTGCCTGATGATAAATTACTTATTGAGGATAAAAATGTTGATTTACATCTTCAAGTGATAGCACCAGGTTTTACCATACTTGCTCATCGTTTAAGTTTCAGAAAACATCTACCGCTTTCGGTTTCAACTTTTATTCCTAAAAAGAAAGGCAATAAGTGGAACTATTATTGGCTAGGCAAACAATCCATTTCACAACTTCAAGAAGTTCTTCCTACCAATATGCAATTGTTACACGTTCAGCCTAACAGAATCGATGTATTATTAGACGAAAAAGCAGAAAGAGTTCTTCCTATACAAATAAAAACAGATTTATCTTTTAAAGATTTATTTCGACAAAAAGAACCTATCAAATTAGAGCCTTCCACAATAGTAATATCAGGGCCCAAAGCTGTTGTTGAGGTTTTTAGCTCAATAAGTACAGAAACCTTAAAAATTGATGATATTAACGCTAATTCTTCTGGAATTATAAACATTGAACCCCTCAATCATTCTGAAATAAATTATTCTTTAAGTAAGGTAAGTTGGGAACTTAAAGTAGAGCAATTTACTGAGGGTGAAATGATATTACCCTTAAGCATAAAAAATGTTCCTAAGGGTTATGAAATTAAGCTATTTCCGAATGAAGTTACTATAAATTATTTAGTTTCTTTAGATAAATTTGATTTAGTTAAAAAAGATATGTTTGCAACTAGTGTAAATTTTGATAACACCAAAAAACGTTTGCCAATTGAATTAGTCAAACAAGCCGATTTTGTAGAAAATGTGAGGGTTAAGCCTGATAAAGTTGAATATTTTTTAATTAAGAAATAAAATGAAAAGAATCGGCTTAACAGGAAATATAGGAAGTGGCAAGACTACAATAGCTTCTTGTTTTGAGATTCTTGGAGTAGCTGTTTTTAACGCCGATAAGGAGGCAAAGTTACTAATGAATAAGAATATTGATTTAAGGCAAAGCTTAATTGCTGAGTTTGGAGAAGAGGTGTATCTTAATAATGTGTTAAATCGTAAATATTTATCCAACTTGGCTTTTAATGATGCCTTAGTTTTAAAAAGGCTTAACGCTTTGGTGCACCCACATGTTCAAGATGCTTTTGAAAAATGGTCTATTCATCAAAGTGGGCCATATGTTATTAAGGAAGCTGCTATCTTGTTTGAAAGTAATACTTATCAGTCTTTAGATGCAATTATTTGTATTTCTTGCCCTGAAGAAATAAGACTTAAACGTATTTTAAAAAGAGATGATTTGTCAGAAAATGAAGTGAGGCAAAGAATGAGTAATCAATGGGCTGAAGAGAAGAAAATATCACTTTCAGATTATACTATCACAAATGACAATTCTTGTTTGGTAATACCACAACTATTAAGCGTTCATAATGCGTTAAAATAGTTCATCGGTTTTTCCTAGCCCTTCACGAACAATTTCTAGTTTGCCAGAAGAATAATCTACTACGGTTGATGGTGTCAAAGAGCCTATTCCCGCATCAATTACGATATCGACTTTATTAGAATACCTTTCGTATATCAATTCTGGGTCTGTACTATACTCCATAATTGCATCTTCATCATGAACTGAAGAGGATAAAATAGGGTTGCCAATTTCGTTTACTAGAATTTGGGGAATATTGTGGTTTGGTATTCTAATCCCTACAGTTTTCTTTTTGGTTTTAAACAGCTTTGGAATACTTCCATTTGCTTTTAGAATAAAAGTGTATGGACCGGGTAGCACCCTCTTCATACTTTTATAAGTGTTTCTGCTAATGGGTAAGGTATAGTCAGATAGTTGGCTCAAATCTGAGCATATAAATGAAAAATTTTGCTTTTTAAGGTCTACATTTTTGATTTTCGCTATGCGTTCTACGGCTTTTTGTTGAAAGATATCACAACCTATTCCATAAATAGTATCTGTTGGGTAGATTATAATACCGCCATCTTTCAAACATTCTACGATTTGAGCGATACCTCTAGGGTTGGGGTTGTCGGGGTGTATTTTAACGAGCATATTGTTATTGATTCTTAGCGTAATCGTCTAAAAACTTCTTTAATCCAATATCTGTAAGCCTGTGTGATATTAAATCTTTTATAGCCGATAGGGGAGCCGTAACAACATGAGCACCGATTTTAGCGCATTCTTCAATGTGGTTTTTATTTCTGATAGAAGCGGCAAGAACTTGTGTTTGATAATTTTGTTTCTCAAACATATCAACGATACTTTTAACAATTTGAATACCATCTTGTCCATTGTCGTCTAGTCTTCCAATAAAAGGTGAAACGTATGTTGCGCCAGCTTGCGCTGCTATTAGTGCTTGTCCTAATGAAAACACTAGAGTGCAATTGGTTTTAATTCCTTTGTCACTAAAATATCGAATAGCTTTTATTCCTTCTTCTATCATAGGTATTTTAACCACTATTTGAGGGTTTAATAGAGCTAATTCTTGACCTTCTCGAATCATGCCTTCGAAATCAGTGGATATCACTTCAGCACTAACATCGCCATCAACAATTTCACAAATGGTTTTATAATGTTTAAAGATATTATCTCTTCCCTTTATCCCCTCTTTAGCCATCAGACTAGGATTGGTTGTTACACCATTGAGAATACCTAAGGATTGCGCCTCTTTGATATTGTCTAAGTTTGCTGTGTCGATGAAAAATCTCATATTGATAAGGAATATATTCAATAAAGATAATAAAAAAAGGGCAAGCTACTTACGTCACACCGCTCAACCACTTACCCTTGCTACCTTCCGGTCCTGGGGGAGTTCAGCAGGAGCTGGTTGCGTAAGACTTGCCCGTTGCAAATATATACTAATGCTATCTATTACGAATACTTTACCTTAAAAAATAGCACAAAAAAATAATTATATTTGTCAAGAATCCTTAAAACAAAATAATGAAAGATTATATCCTTAAAAATGGCTTAGTTTTTGGTGCTATTTCTATTATTTTAAATTCAGCTGCTTATTCTTTGGGTGTTGATTTTTTTATGAGTCCTGCTTTATTAATTTCCAAGATAGTTATTTATGTTACTGTTATTATTTTCCTAGTTTTAAACTTTAGAAAAATCATTGGTGGTTACATTTCGTTCAAAGACACTTTTAGCGTTTCTTTAGGAATCACAGCTGCTGGTTCTTTTATTTCCACTCTGTTCATTATTTTGTTATTCAATTTTATTGACTCTAATTTTGCTGTTTTGATTAAAGAGGCTACTATTGAAAAGTTAATGATGTCACTTGAGCAAATGCCAGAAGGTAATGCCTTTTATGAAAACATTGAAAATTCAATTGATGAGATTGAAAAAACCAATATATATTCTGTTAATAATCAATGGAAAGCATTAATTCAAGAAATATTCTCTTACTCAGTAATATCTGTTATTATTGCGTTATTTATCAAAAAAGACAAACCTATAGAAATGTCCGAATAATATGAATATTTCAGTTGTAGTTCCTTCATATAATGAGTCTGAATCTTTACCTGAGTTATGCACTTGGATAGATAAAGTGATGACTTCTAATTCATTTACTTATGAAATCATCATTGCTGATGATGGTAGTACCGATGATTCTTGGGAAGTTATTCAAAATTTATCCAAATCCAATTCAAATATTAAAGGCATAAAATTTCGAAGAAATTATGGTAAATCAGCGGCCTTAAATATTGCTTTTGCAAAGGCTGAAGGAAATGTCGTTATTACCATGGATGCTGATTTACAAGATAGTCCTGAAGAAATTCCTGAATTATATCGCTTAATCACTGAGGAGGGTTGGGATATGGTCTCTGGTTGGAAAAAGAAACGATATGACCCAATAACAAAGACGATTCCTACTAAGTTATACAATTGGGCAGCTCGTAAAGCTTCAGGCATATATCTGCATGATTTCAATTGTGGCCTTAAGTCATACAAAAAAGATGTTATAAAGAACATTGAATTATATGGTGAAATGCATCGTTATATTCCGATGTTAGCAAAGCGAGCAGGTTTTCCAAAAATTACAGAAAAAGTAGTAGAGCATCAAGCTAGAAAATATGGAGTTACAAAATTCGGTATTGAGCGTTTTATTAACGGTTTCCTAGATTTAATGACCGTTACTTTTGTTTCTCGATTTGGTAAAAAACCGATGCACTTTTTTGGCGTTTTGGGTACATTAATGTTTGTACTAGGTTTTGTCCTTTTTTCATTTCTTGGGGGACAGAAACTATACTATATGTATTCTGAAGTTAAAGCTACCAATATTGCAGATATGAGTGGTTTTTATATTGCATTGACCTCTATGGTTATGGGTTTACAATTATTCTTAGCGGGTTTTATTGGAGAGATGATTTCTAGAAATGCTCATGATAGAAATCAATATCATGTAGAAGAAGAAATTTAGTTCTAAAGGAGCTTACTTAAGCTAATCAGCGAATCTGTACAAAAATACTTTTCTGATTGACCAATCAAAACGGCAAACATATTGGAGTTTTTAGCAAATTCCATATCACTAATAGAATCACCTACCATTATGCTTTTTTTGAAGTCTATAGATGGAAATTCCTCTTTGGCTTGTAGAGCCATGCCAATATTCGGTTTTCTCATAATGGAATTTTCTTCTGCCAATTGTGGTGCATGATATATAGCATCAATCCTACCGCCGAAATTTTGAACTTCTTGAAGTAAATATTGATGTACTTTATGTAAGTCGTCTTCTGTCATTAAACGCTTACTTATTCCTTGTTGGTTAGTGACTATAACTACTCTATGAAAACGACTTGAAAATAGTTTAATAGCCTCAAGAGCATTTGGCAGAAATTCAAACTCATCTACAGATTTGACGTAATCCCCTTCTAACTTTTTGTTAATTACACCATCTCTATCTAAAAATAGTGTCCAGCTTGTGTCAATTTTGGGGACTGCTACATTCATTTTTTATGAAAATAATTCTTTTTCTACCAATTCACATATTGCATGTCCTAGCATAAGGTGACATTCTTGTATTCTTGGCGTGTCATCGGAGGGAATATTGATTAAAAAATCACAGTAAGGCTTCATATTTCCGTTTGCTTTTCCTGTGAACCCTATTGTAATTATGTTTTTCTTTTTAGCTTCCTCTAAAGCTTTAATGACATTTTTAGAATTACCAGATGTTGACATGCCAATTAGAATATCTCCTTGTTTGCCTATTCCTTGTATAAGTCTAGCGTACACTTCATCAAATGAGAAATCATTAGAAACTGCAGTCATAAAAGAAGTGTCAGTATGTAATGCTTCAGCATGTAGCGGAGGTCTGTTTAAGTAGTATCTGCCTGAAAATTCTGCTGCCAAATGTTGAGCATCTGCAGCACTACCTCCATTGCCACAGAACAATAACTTGTTTCCATTGTTGAAAGCTTCTACAATCAATTCTGCCACTTTGGTAATATCTACCATTATAGCATCATTTTGTAACAGTTCTTGCTTAACCGTAATGGAATCACTAATATTTCTTCTAATAAGGTCTTGTTTCATGATGGTATGTTGTTCTTTTTAGAGCTTGTTAAAGCAAGTAATTTTTTTGTAAAGATAGACCAAGAATATTGTTCCTTTATTTGGTTAATATTTTCTATCATTTCATTTATGTTGGTCTCATTAAAGAATTTCAAAATAGCTTTTTTTATTTCATTAGCATGTGGTGAAACAACATAGCCTACTTTACCGTCAGGACACATTTCTTTAAGTCCGCCAACATCTGTGACTATCATAGGTTTGTTAAAGTGATAGGCTATTTGAGTCACGCCACTTTGGGTAGCTGATTTGTAGGGTTGAACAACCAAATCGCAAGCGTTAAAATACAAATGAACTTCAGAGTCAGGAATAAATTGTTCGACTTGAATGATATCCTGTTCTAAGTTATATTTTTCTATGAGTTTTTTGTAGGGGGCTTGGTCAGAATAGTATTCGCCAGCAATAATAAGTTTAATATTTTTTTCTCTTATCTCATTGGCAGAAAAAGCTTCCAATAGTAGGTCTAAGCCTTTGTAGTCACGTATTAAGCCAAAGAATAATATGTATCTATAATCTGGATTTAATTTTAAAGATTCAATCGCTTTTTCTCTAGGTTCTATTTCGCCAAAGTTATCGTAAATAGGGTGGGGCGTAAGGACTTTTGGACTGTTTTTATCAAATACGTTTAGGTCATCCAAAACTTTTTGGGTCATGGCTAGAAAACCGTCTATTCTTTTTATAAAATAACGGGTAAGCATTTTATCTCCTAAGCGTAATTCATGAGGAATTATGTTATGGGCAATACATAAAAGTTGTGTTTTTTCAGATTTTAGAAGTCTTGATACCGTGCCCAATGATGCCCCCATAAACGGCAACCAAAAGGGGATAATTACTACATCGTAATTCTCTTTCCTAAGGGATAATCCTGTTGTAATCCAATTGATAGGATTTACAGAGTTTATTCGCCTTTCTATATTAATGTTTTGAGGTTTTTTATCTGATGAAAATTGTGTTTTACCAGGGAAAAGGAAGTTAGGGTATTGTAATTTAAAAGTATGTATGGTTAATTGATGTCCTTCAGCAATAAGCTCTTTGGCTAAGCGTTCGTTGAAAGCTGCAATTCCGCCTCTGTAAGGGTATGCTGTGCCAAGGATTGCAATTTTCATATTAGCTTTTTATTTTTTTTATTTTAAAACCTAAATATCCATATAATATTGTCATTAATGGACTAATAATATTAAAAAAACAGAATGGTAAATAGGTCATTGTAGCTACTCCTAAAACTGCAGATTGTGTTGCTCCACAGGTGTTCCAAGGAACTAGCACAGAAGTTACAGTTCCACTGTCCTCTAATGTGCGACTTAGGTTTTCAGGTGCTAGACCTTTATCTTTAAATGTATCGGCATACATTCTTCCTGGTACTACAATACTTAAATATTGGTCGCTTGCCGTGACATTAAAAAATAAACAAGTACAAGCAGTAGTTGCAATGACTGAGCCTGTACTTTCAGCATATTTTATTATAGATTGGCTAATCTTCTTCAGAGCACCACTAGTTTCCATCACCCCACCAAAACACATAGCACAAATTATTAGCCATATTGTATTCAACATTCCGTACATACCACCTGAAGAAAGCAAATCGTTTATCATCTCGTTAGAGGTGTTTATGCTTGTTTCAGAGCCCATAGCATTGATAACGGATACATAACTGGCTTGAAAGAAATTAGTATCTATACCTGAAAGTTCTACGATTAGATGGGGTTGAAAAATAATTGCAAAAATCCCGCCTAATAATGTACCTGCGAACAAGGCTGGTAGTGCAGGTACTTTTTTCACAATAAGTAATAGTACGATTACAGGAACTAAAAACAACCATGGACTTATGTTGAAACTACTTTCTATAGCCGTTAACAAGTTTGTAATATCGTCAGAATTTTGTGTGTTATCCATTGAAAGCCCAATGAATAAGAATATGAGAAGTGTTATTAAAAAGCTAGGAATAGTCGTGTGCATCATGTATCTGATATGAGTAAATAAGTCTGTTCCTGCCATTGCTGGAGCGAGATTTGTGGTATCAGATAAGGGTGACATTTTATCGCCAAAATATGCTCCTGATATTATAGCTCCTGCTGTAAGACCGTTTGAAATATCCAGAGCATTACCTATTCCCAATAGAGCAATTCCTATAGTAGCGATAGTTGACCAAGAACTTCCTGAGGCTAGTGAAACTATAGCACATATGATAGCTGCAGCTACGAGAAAAATTTTGGGATTTAGTATTTGTAATCCATAATAAATCATAGTAGGGACAATACCGCTTATTAGCCAAGTTCCTGCTAGTGAGCCTATGAGTAAAAGTATAATGATTGCTGGTGTAGTTGAAGCTATACTGTTACTAACCCCTTTTAGAATACTTGTCCAAGAGGTGCCACTTTTTAGCCCCATTATGGCAGCAAAAGCGGCAGATAACAAAAGTGCTAATTGATTTGCACCACCTAAACTATCATCACCGTATAGATAGACATTAAAAGAAAGTAAGGCTATTAAAAAAATAATGGGAAGTAGCGCACTAAAAAAAGATTGATTCATAAGGGGAAATTATTTCTGTAAATATAATAATCCTATTGTATGAAACAACTATTGCCTCTAGTCTTATTTCAGAATATTAGTCTTAATCAAACACTTTTTCATCTTTTGAAAGGTACGTTCAATATCATTATCTAAGCCAATAGACATTCGAATCATTCCTTCTGAAATACCCATTTCATCTTGTTCATCTTGTGGTATTTCTGAAGATGTGCTTGCGCCAGGTGCAGAGAATAGGGTTTTGTAAAAGCCTAAACTTACTGCCAAATAACCTATGTTATTATTTTGCATTTCCTCCATGACTTGATAAGCATTTTTCATGCTACCAACGTCTAATACTAGCATACCACCAAAACCAAATTCGGCATTCATGCTTTTCTTCATCAACTCATGTTGAGGATGGCTTTCAAGACCAGGATAGTGAACATTTAAACCTAGCTCTTTAAATTTTTTAGCAAGAAATAGTGCGTTATTACTGTGTTGTTTTATTCTTATTGGTAGTGTTCGCAAGTTTTTGAGGATACCATTAGCTCGTATAGCATCCATAGTTGGACCAAAAAGCATTGCTGCACCTTCATTGACGTCTATGAGGTCTCCTACAAACTCTTTGGTAGAACAAATAACCCCTCCAACTGTATCACTAGCTCCATTAATGAATTTCGTTAGTGAGTGAATTACTATATCAGCCCCTAGCTCAGCAGGAGAAAAAATGAGGGGGGTAAAGGTGTTGTCTACTACTAGTTTTAAATTGTTTGCATGAGCCAGTTCAGCTAATTTTTTAATGTCAGAAATTTCTAACAAAGGGTTGCTCATTGTTTCGCAATATAAAATTTTAGTATCGGCACAAATAGCAGATTTAACAGCGTCTAGATTAGTGGTATCAACAAAAGATGTACTAATTTGTAGTCTTGGCAAAAAGTTTTTCATAAAGGCATAAGTTCCACCATATATAGTTCGACTACTTACAATATGATCACCACTTTTACACAATTGCATTATAGTACTACTAATTGAACCCATTCCTGATGCTGATACATGTGCTGCATCTGTATTTTCCATATTAGCAATGGCTTCAGCAAGATATCCTGTGCTAGGGTTCATGTGTCTTGAATACAAATAACAGCCTTCACGTTCTCCTCCGAATACCATTTCCATAGTTTTACCTGCCAAGTATGTAAAAGTAGAAGAATCGGCAATAGATGGATTAACACCTCCATATTCACCAAAGTATTGAATGTCTTGAATACTGTCAGCTGGTTTGTGCTTTTTCATGTGATGTGTTTTGTGTTAGTTACTTTTTTTCCACCATGGCTTTTTCTCTTGGATTTTATCCTCAGCATAATAACCATAACCATAGGTATTTCCATATCCATATCCGTACCCATAAGATGATTTATCGTTAGAAATATCATTTATTATGAGGTTAATATTGACTACATTATTCTTAATGACAGTTTCGTTAAAGTTATGTAGCATATCTTTTGTTGTGAAATTTTGTCTTACTACATAAATGTTTACATCAGAATGCTTCATCAAAATTAGTCCATCAGTTACTAATCCAATAGGAGGAGTGTCTATGATAATATGTTGGTATGTTTTCTTTAGCTCTTCAATAAAGTCTTTCATTTTATCTAAACTTAATAATTCAGACGGGTTAGGGGGTATTGGTCCAGATAGAATGATGTCTAAGTTTTCAAATTCTGTTTTTTGAATAACTTCATCTTTGGTGTTTTGATTACTTAGATAAGAGCTTAACCCTTTGTCATTGGATAGGTTAAAGTCATTAAAAATCTTTGGCTTTCTCATATCTGCGCCAATTAGAATTGTTTTTCCACGAGTAATACTAAAAATTGAGGCCAAATTCATAGCAACAAAAGTTTTTCCTTCACCACCAACGCTTGAAGTAATACAAATGACTTTCTCTTTTTTGTCAGATGCCAAATACTGTATATTAGTTCTTATAGATCTGAATGACTCTGCTATTCCTGATTTTGGACTATTGATATTAACTAAGTTATAAGCACTATCATTATGCATAATTTTACCAATTAGTGGAATGGAGGTTATTTGGTCTATATCTTTTTTATCTATGATTTTGTTGTTAAATAAAAAGTATAAACTAATGCTTATAGTTGGTAGAAAAACACCAAGTAAAATAGAAAAAATATAGATGAATGTTGTGTTAGGTTTAATTGGCAAGTTAGACTCTAATCGTGGCATATCAATGACTTTATGGTCAGATATGTTACTTGCTTTTGTTATAGATGCTTCAGCTCTTTTCTCTAGTAGGTAGTTGTAGATATTTTCGTTGAGGTTAAATTTTCTTTGAATTTTTAAAAGTATTCTTTCATTTTGTGGAAGATCACCAATTAAATTTTCAATTTCAGCAATTCTTGAGTTTATGTCTTTAAGAGTAAGCTCTGAACTACTGATGATATTTTCAATATTCTCAATTAATTTTTCCTTAGTGCTTTTGATTTGCTTTTTTATAGATATAACAAGCGGATGCTCTTGTTTTGAATTTACACTCACTACATCAAGTTGAGAATATAATTTAGTTAATTCAACAATATGGCTGTTTAGTAGCGGATCATCAATTCCCATAGTAGAAGGGGCAACAATATTATCAACATTGTTATTTTCAATCAAGTACTCTTCGAGTGAGATATAATACTTGTTGTTTAGCTCCAAAATAGCTTTTTCTTGTTCTAGCTTTTCTACTTGATAAAAAGCACCGTATTCTTTTTGCGACAGTTCTATTTTTGGATTTCTTTCTTTAAAAGTTTCTAGGCTACTTTCAACATCAGATAAAGAGTCTGAAATAGAAATTAGTTGTTCGTTTATAAACTCTATAGTATTAGATGTAATTTGATTTTTTTCATCTAAATCTGTAGCTAAATAAAGTTCGGTAAATTTATTAAGGAAGTCATTTATCTTTTCAGGATTTGAACCTTCTAAAGAGATTTTTAAAATAGAGGCATCTTTTTCTATTTCTATAACTTCTAAGCTTTTGAGATAATTTTCGGTCAAGTCGTTGTAGCTTGAAACTACAAAGAAATAGTTTACCCAATCTTCTTCTTTAAAAAGCGATAAGTCATTTTTAGAAATGGTAAAACTGAAGAAGTCAGTGTTTATTTTTTCATCAAACTTGTGTGAACCCTCGTAGTTAAAATCATACTCTTTATTTGAAATAAATGTCTCTGTACTTACATCAAATAGTTTAGTATTATTGAATTTTGCGGTTAAGATGAACTCGTTATCAGAGATTAGCTTAATAAAGAACTTTTGATTTATTGATTGAGGTTGATATTCATCAATGGTAATAATAAATGGTGTTTTTTTATAAATATCATCCGATTTAAAACTACCAGAGTGAAAGTATGAAATTCTAAAATTGAGTTTTTCTAATGTCTTTTTTGTTAATGAAAAAGATTCTAAAATACCTATTTCATTTTTAATGTTCTTTTGTCCCCCGAATAAATCTAAACCTTCAAAAACATCATCTGAGCCTAGACTGGCGTTACTTTCTTCCTTAATAAGTAGTGTTGTTGAAGATTTATAGATTTTTGTTGAATACCTATTGTATATAAATCCAACAATAAGAAACATCACAATGGAAAGGAGAATTTGTTTCCAGAAAATAAGGTACCTTTCTATGAAAATTTTAAGGTCTATTTTCTCTTCGTTATTTGCTTGCGAATGATTCATGAACAACTTTTAGTTAGAGTTTAAAATACCAAAAACAATGTTTGCAACAAGAGCAATACTAGATATAGCAGAAATATATATTTGAGCATTTGAGCTTCTCATACGAACATTTCTCAATGGTTCGACATAAATGACATCATCAGATTTTAACACAAAATTTTGTGAATATAGCGTCTCTATTTTGGTTAAATCTACATAGATAATATTGTTGTCTCTTATGAGTTTGATTTTCTTTCTATTGGCATAATCTGATAAATCCCCAGAAAGTCCCAAAGCTTCTAGTATTGTGATGTTATCTTTGTAAACCGTATAAGTTCCAGGGCGATTGACTTCTCCTAGTATGGTAATTTCAAAATTGATATGCTTGACTATCACCGTTGAGTTAACTAAAAAATCATTAGCTCTTGTTTGAATCTTTTCTTTCGCTTCTTCAACAGTTAAGTTTTTGAGATTAATTTTTCCAAGAATTGGAATTTCAATATTGCCTTGGCTATCCATAGTAAAACCATTAAGAAAAAGGTTTGCTGAGGTGGTTTGACTATTGTTAGCGTTATTTTCAATATTGAAAATATTAAAAGATTCTTCTTGAACTCCTATAATTTTAACATGTAAGATATCTCCTTCTTGTAGTTTATGCTTTGGATAATTGGCAGTTGTGATTTTTGAATTTTTATCCAAGTCTTGGTCAAGTAATACGACTTTATTCATTGACGAACACGATACAAGTAACATTGAAATGATTGATATGTATAAAGGAAATTTCATAATAAATCTTGTTATTTACTCAATACAAAAGTACTAAAGTTTTATCAGATAACCGTATAATGTTTGTAAAGGAAGTCCCATAACATTGTAATAGCAGCCGTCAATTGACTTTATTCCAATTTTGCCAATCCAATCTTGTATGCCATACGCACCTGCTTTATCACTAGGGTTGTAGTTGTTCACATAGTAGTCTATTTCCCATTCGGAGAGTGCTTTGAATTGTACCTTCGTTAATTCAGAAAAACTAAATTGATTATTTTCTTGATGAATACAAACTCCAGTAACAACTTCATGTGTTGAACCTGATAAGTTGCTGAGCATTTCTTTTGCTTCTTCCTTGTTCTTGGGCTTGTTTAGTACTTTATTGTTATGAATTACTATGGTATCAGCTGTAATTACAATTTCTTCTCCTTTTGGATGGAATGCTGAACTTTTCTTATTGGCTAGATATTCAGCAATTAAATGAGGGTTCATCTCTGACGGAAAATCTTCTTCTATGGGTTTTGTTTTTACTTCAAAAATAATACCTAAATCAGAAAGTAAGTCTTGCCTTCTAGGAGATTGGGAAGCCAATATTATAGTCTTGGTGTTAAGGTTATTTAACATAAAATAGCTTTAAAACAAAAGTGTAAAGACTAACATAGATAAAGTTCCTGTTAGCATTATTAATTTTATAGTTTGGCTGAGGTGGTGATATCCTTTTTTATCACTTACACTAAATAACTTTATGAAAAAGTAAATAAATGGTACTTCAACTATCAAGATAACGTATGCCGCAGCTAAATATGCTGGATACATAAGTTGAAAGTAGGCAACAACTCCAATGATAGATATTAATATTAAACTTAAAGATTGAACTATATTTTTAGCTGTTTTAGCTGAAACTATAGCAAAGGTAGTGTAGCCCATTTTTTTATCTCCACTGGCATCTTCGAAATCTTTAATTATTTCTCTAATAAAAGTTGTAATAAAAGCAAAAATGGCATAACCACAGATTATATAAAAAGCGTTCTCACTATTAGTGTCTGGATTGGGTATTATTTCATACAACGGAACAATAAGTAAAACTAAAGCAGCTAATAAGCTAATAAGTAGATTACCACTTAAATAAGCGCGTTTAAAATGAGTAGAGTAAAACCATAATGCACTGGAACAGAATAAATTTATAAAGCCAAGATTTATAATACCTACTCTCCATCCTAGAAAAAAACCTAGAAATACACCTATTCCGCTGAATACAAAGTGTAACAAAATAGCTTCACGTCTTTTAATAGTGTGGTCTATTATTAATTTTCTATTGTTAAGTCTATCAACTCTAGTGTCAAAGTAGTCATTAATGATATAGCCTGCAGCGGCAATAAAAATCGTTGACAATACTAGATAGAAAAATTGTAAATCACTAAGACTCTTACTATCAGTCATTGGTATAATTATAGCATAGCGAATTAGGTATTGACTAATAACTATAATTAAAAGATTCTTTGTTCTTATCAGTCTGAAAAAATCGATTAGTTTGACCATTTTCCTTGTACTTTAAGTGTTTGTTCTATTACATCTCTGACGCAACCTTGACCACCATTTTTATGTGAAATGTAGTCAGCAATAGCTTTTATTTCTGGTACTGCATCTTGAGGGCATGAGCTTAAGCCTACTTCTTTCATAACTTCCCAATCATTGATGTCATCTCCCATGTAAAGAATTGATTGTGAATCTAGTTCGTGAATATGCATTAAATCACTAAGAGCATCTTTTTTGTCGTCACAAGCAAGGTATACATCGTTAATTTTAAGATGTTTGAAACGTTCTGTAAGGCCTTGACTTTTTCCTCCAGAAATTATAGCAACTAAATATCCTTTTTTAATAGCTTCTCTTATTGCCATTCCATCTTTAACACTCATACTCCTCATTTGCTCTCCTGATGGGTGAAGTAATATTTTCCCATCTGTAAGCACACCATCTACATCAAAAATGAATGTTTTAATGTGATTTAGTTTTTCTTTATAATTCATTGACGTTTTTTAATACTTGCCGTTAGTAATTGATATATTTCTTTTTTTTCCTCATCATTCTGCAAAAGCACTAAATGTTTTTCTATTGTTTCAAAATCACCTCTTTTAGCTGGTCCTGTTTGAGCATTAGAGGGAGTTGTATGCTTAATCTTTTGTGCTGTTTCTAAAATTAACGGATGCAAGATGTCAAAAGGGATACCTTCTTTTTGACATACTTCTTCAGAGAGACGGTAAAGCATATTGCTGAAGTTACAACTAATTACGGCAGCAAGGTGCAAATTTTTTCTTTGTTCGCTGTTTAATTCTAAAACTTTATCAGAAATTGATTGAGCTATGTTTTTTAGTGTTTGTAATAAATCACTATTTGATGATTCTATACACACTGGAATGGACTTAAAGTTAACCTCTATATTTTTATTGAAGGTTTGTAAAGGATAAAAGACTCCAATATTTTTTCCATTTAAGTTAGATAGTGCTTTTGTTCCTGAAGTATGTACTTTTGGGAAAGTAATATGCTTTTCGATATCTTGAATACTATCGTCATTAACTGCGATAATGGCTAAATCTGAACTTATGATAGCTTTAGTGTCCGTGGTATAAGGTACATTTATCTCATTAGCAAGAGTAGAAGCCGATTCTACGGTTCTGCTGTATATCTGAATTATTTCATGACCTGCGTTTATCAATGCACGGCACAAATGAGTTGCTAAATTTCCTGCGCCTATCATTGTTATTTTTGTCATACTGAAATGTAGTTAATTGAGATAAAATCACCACAAAATTAAGTAATTTTGTACTTCCAAATTTAAACCTTTATGTTAGATAAATTTATTGCCTTTTTATTTTCAATGCGTCTGATGGCTATTTTGATACTCTTGTTTTTTGTTGCTATCGGATATGCTACTTTTATAGAAAATGATTTTGGTACTCAAACAGCTAAAGCTCTCATATATAATACAACTTGGTTTGAGATTATTATTGTACTTCTTAGTGTCAATATGATTGCGAATATCAATCGATACAAACTTTGGCGCAAAGAAAAATGGCCAGTATTACTTTTCCACATTTCATTTATTATGATTGTTATTGGTGCAGGTATTACTCGTTACATAAGTTTTGAAGGTATGATGTCAATTCGTGAAGGTGAGCAATCTAACCTAATTGTATCTGATCGTACTTTTTTACAGATAAATGTTCATGATAACGCTTATCAGTATAGTTATGATAAGCCTTTGTTGTTACACAATTATGAGGGGCCATTAGAGTTTTTAAAATCCAATAATTTTAGTCAAGACGTGAAGTTTTTAGATAACGATATTTCTGTAGATTACGTCGATTATATTCCTAATGCCGTAGATACTTTAGTTGTTGGTGAAGGTATTCCAACACTTACCATTGTTTTGGCAGGTGCTAATGGTAGAGAAACCTATTATTTACAAGAGGGTAGGGCAAAACGCTATTTGGGTTTAAACTTTTCTTTTGGAACACCCTTGCCAGGTCATGTCAATTTCTTTTATCAAAACGATGAGTTGATGGTTCAACTTCCTTCAGATGGAGAGTTCATGCGTATGGCAGATCGTTTTCAAGGCAGTGTCAAAAAAGATAGCATTCAACCCCTAATGCTACGTTCCTTGTACATGGTTGATGGTCAAAATTTTGTAATTCCCGTTTTGAATGAAAAAGCTACTCTGACACATTATGCAGGAGTAAATCCTGAAGGTCAAGAAATGGAAGACTTACTAAAGGTAATGGTTAGAAGTAATGGTGAAGAACAGCTTATTGAGTTATTTGGTGACAAGGGCTTTGTTAGTAATAGAAATCAGTTTCAGTTAGGAGGGCTAAACTTTTCCCTTTCCTATGGTTCTAAATATTACCAAACACCTTTTTTCATAGGCTTGAACGATTTTCAGCTTGAGCGTTATCCAGGTTCAAATAGTCCAGCTTCTTTTGCTAGTGAGGTGACTCTAATAGATGGTGAAGAAAAGACCAATCATCGAATCTTTATGAATAACGTTTTGGATTATCAAGGCTATCGTTTTTTTCAATCTTCTTATGACCAAGACGAATTGGGAACAGTTCTTTCTGTCAATCACGATTTTTGGGGTACTTGGATAAGTTATTTAGGTTATTTGATGATGACTGTGGGAATGGTAGCTACTATGTTTTCTAAGAAAACACGTTTTGCTTCATTGAGAAAAAAACTAGATGATTTAAGGCTCAAAAGGGCGCTTTCACTTTTGCTTTTTGTTTCCCTTTCATCTTCTATTTTAGCTCAAAGTTCATCATCAGTGGATTCACTTATTCAAGCCAATGCTATAGATAAAAATCACGCTGACAAATTTGGCAGATTAGTTGTTCAAGATGATGGTGGTCGCTTGAAACCTTTTAGCACAACAACTTCTGAAGTTCTTAGAAAAGTAAGTAGGAAGAGTGAGTATAAAGGTTTAAGCTCTAATCAAGTGGTATTGGGTATGTTACAGAATCCTTATTTGTGGCAGTTAGCACCAATGATAAAAGTAAATAATGATGAGTTACAGGAAAAACTAGGTTTAGAAGAAAAATATACATCCTTCTTATCATTTTTTAGTGATGAGGCTAAATATGTCTTAACAAATGATGTTGAGATAGCCTACGCTAAAAAACCAGCCGAAAGAAGTAAGTATGACAAGGAGGTAATGAATGTTGATGAAAGAGTAAACATTTGTTATATGGTCTATAACGGTTCTTTCATGCGCTTTTTCCCAATCCCTGATGATGTGAACAACAAATGGATATCACCATCTATGAATCAAGGTTTACTGATGGGTGATGATTCTTTATTTGTGAATAATATTCTCCCTATTTATTACAAGAGTTTACAACAAGCCTTAAATGACGGAGATTATGAAGTGCCAAATAATACCTTAACCGCAATAAAAAACTATCAATTGAAATTTGGTTCTGCTGTTTATCCATCGGATATGAAAATAGAATCTGAAGTATTTTATAATGAGCTTAAAGTTTTTAATCGCTTATCATACTACTATGCTATTGTAGGTTTAATAATGATTTTACTACTCATTCAGCAAATTTTAAAGGAAAGAAAATGGCGTAATTATATAATAAAATTTGCTCTTGTACTAGTAGGAATTGGCTTCTTAGCTCATACAATTGGTCTTATGGGCAGATGGTTTATTTCTGGACATGCACCATGGAGTAATGCTTATGAAAGTGTTATTTACATAGCTTGGGCAACCATATTAGCTGGATTCATTTTTTCGAGAAAAAGTTTAATGACTGTAGCAGCAACAGCTATTCTATCTTCCTTATTACTAATAGTTGCGGCTTTGAATTGGTTAGACCCCGAAATTACCAATTTAGTGCCTGTTTTAGATTCGTATTGGCTTATCATTCATGTAGCTATCATAACTGCTAGTTATGGATTTTTGGCACTTGGGGCCTTGTTAGGATTTCTCAATTTAATCTTAATGGTCATTCAAAGTTCAACGAATAAAAGTAGAATAGCAGCTAGTTTAAAGGAGTTGACATTTATTAATGAAATGAGTATTACAACAGGTTTATTTATGTTGTCCGTAGGTACTTTTTTAGGTGGTGTATGGGCTAATGAATCTTGGGGTAGATATTGGGGCTGGGACCCTAAAGAAACTTGGGCTTTGGCTAGTATGCTAATTTATATTTTTGTTTTGCACATGCGTTTCATACCAAAAATCAAGGGAATATTTGCATTTAACTTAGCTTCAATAGTAGCTTATAGTTCAATTATCATGACCTATTTTGGAGTAAACTTCTACCTTTCAGGTTTACATTCTTACGCTAAAGGTGATCCAATGCCTATTCCTTCATTTGTTTATTATTCTATCGTTATAGTTACTCTTGTTGCAGTATTAGCTAAATGGAGACAAAAACAATTAAGAAACTAAAGAAATACTCATTTGTATTTCTAATAACCTTATTACTGAGTTGTATGAATAGTTACAATTATGAGGAGAATTTATCTTTTTACGACATTAAGGTGAAAACCATTGATGGAAAAGATTTTGATTTGTCTACATTGAAAGGTAAGAAGTTATTAGTTGTCAATGTAGCTTCTAAGTGTGGATTGACACCCCAATACAAGCAATTAGAAGAATTATATAATGAGTATAAAAATCAAAACTTTACAGTTTTAGCATTCCCTTCTTCTGACTTTGCCAATCAAGAATATAGCGATAGTCAAAAGATATCCTCTTTCTGTCAAAAAAATTATGGCGTAACTTTTCCTATTTTTGAAAAAGTATCGGTCAAAGGAAAATCTAAACATTCCATTTATCAATGGTTGACAGAGAAAAATAAAAATGGTAAAAAGAATGTTTCGGTTTTGTGGAATTTTCAAAAATTCATTATCGATGAAAATGGTCAGTGGGTAGATTATTTTTTACCGACAACAAGTCCAAAATCAAAAAAAATAATAAAATGGATAAACAGCTAGATATATTAGCTTTTGGAGCTCACCCCGATGATGTAGAGTTAGGTTGTGGAGGAACAATAGCAAAACAAGTTAATTTGGGCAGTAAGATTGGCATAGTTGACCTTACAAGGGGTGAATTAGGGACAAGAGGTAGTGCTGAAATAAGAGATAAAGAAGCTGCTTTGGCGGCTCAAATATTGGGTGTTGAGTTTCGTCACAATATGGGTTTTAAAGATGGTTTTTTTCAAAATGATGAGGTGCATCAAATGGAGCTTGTGAAAATAATCCGAGAATATAGACCACGTATTGTATTAGCCAATGCTATAAGTGATAGACATCCCGACCACAAAAAAGGCTCTGACTTGGTTTCTACTGCTTGTTTTTTGTCAGGATTGCCCAAGATAGAAACAGGACAAGAAGCTTGGCGACCAGATGTGGTTTATCACTATATACAATTTGAAGAAATAGAACCAAATTTCGTTGTAGATGTTAGCGATTTTATGTCTATTAAAATGGAGGCTGTAAAGGCATTTAGTTCCCAATTTTTTGACGCAAGTTCTAAAGAACCTGAAACAATCATCTCTAGTCAAGGGTTTTTAGATAGTGTGCATTATCGTGCGGCTAACTTGGGGCGACTATCAAGAGTAAAATATGCAGAGGGCTTTACAACGGAGAAATTATTAGTTTCTGAAAGCTTAACAAGTTTAAAATAAGGCTTACTTTTTAATAGATTTAATGAGGTATTTTCTGTTATTGTTAGAAATAACTTCAATAACATATACACCGTCTTCATAGTTAGATAAATCTAACTCTATGTAATCGGTATTTCCATTAAACGAATTTCCTGTAAGATATTTTCCGTCAACCGTATAGATGGCATATTGATAGCTTCCAATTGAAGGTAAAGACACTTTTAATGGGCCACTTGTTGGAATAGGATAAGCATTAAGAAATTCAAAATCTTTTGTTTCAACTCTTGACGTATTATAACATGCTTTTAAATCAAATTCAGCAGCAGACGACCATGGCCCTCCATTAACTTCTGAGAGAGCTACAATTTTCATATGACTTCCTATTTTAGGATTTTGGAAAATGATGGTTTGTGGTGCTGATGTATTTTCAAATTGAATGATGGTATCGGCCGTGCCAAAATCATTAGAGTCGTTACTGAAATACAATTCCATATTTTTAATTCGACCATTTTGCCCATCTTGCCTTGTTTGGTAGGTAAACTCAAAAATTTTATACTCATTATTTAAGTCAATTTGCATTTCATGAGGATAGGGTATATCACCTGTACTCCACTGAGTATGCCAAATAGTACTTGCATCTCCATCAAAAGCCATAGTAGCATATCCTGGGTAGTTGATTTCTTCACTATCAACATAGGTTAAACTCCAATCCTCCTTTGAAACTAAGGCTGGATTGTTGCAGTTTTCTACCGATGGACATTCACTTGCATAAACCATATTGTCTATGGTTTTAGAGTATGTGGTGCCATCTTTGGTAACAGTTAAAGTAATAGAGTAATTACCCACCTCGCCTAATACAACTTTTGGATTTCTAATGTTTGTGTTTTCAATATACAAAGGTTCAGGGTCAATGCTCCATGTCCAACTGCAATTTTCATGATTTAGGATAGAATGGTCTTCTAGCTGAATAGTATCATTTATACAATCGATAACAGGACGATTTACCCAAGGCTGAATAATTGGTAAAAAATTTACTTGATCTAAGTCGATTTCCCAGACGCCTGATGTCCCAGCAACTCTTAACTTACTATCTCTAAAAAATGCTAGTGCGTGATTGGGGTCAGTGCCAACTGGAAATCCATTACCATATATTGACCATTCATTTTCCCCATCTCTTCTAATGTAGCATTGAGCATCTTGATTGTTGATGTTTGAGGTGAATAAATAGACAATATCATTACCTAATTCATCGGCTTGTACGACTATTGATTTAGCATAAGGATTAAGGTTTGCCGTCCAGTCTGTCCAACTGTCACCACCATCGGTAGATTTGAAAATCTTTCCTAAATCTGAAGACCAAATTCCATTTTGTTGACAAGCGTATATCGTATTAGCATCGTTTGGCGATATATCAAAATGTAGTTTTCCTTTCCAATAGTTTCCTCCATTTTGTGCATTAGTTAAATTCGGTTTAGCTGTCCAAGTATAACCACCATCTTCAGATTTATGTAAGCCTAAATTGACAACATCAGCATAGATTATATTTGGCTCGTTAAAGGCGATTTGAATGTATTTCACCCTTTGACCAAAATCATGCAATAATTCAAAACTAAGTCCCATATCATTACTTTTCCAAAATCCATCACCTTCTCCTAAATAAATAACTTCGTAATAATTGGGGTGGAAAACCATATTTCCTCTTCTACCACCATATTCGTCCATATTTGGATATTTAGAAAAAGGAAATCTTCCTTCTGGTGAAGATTCTGCTGAAGTAGGTAATATCCAGCCAGGTCCTAAATCATTAAAAGCAACATGCCTACTTTTACCTTTCATAACCCAACCCGTTGGAGATTCAGCACCACCCATTCTCAAGGCTTTTGGCTCATAAAAGTCAGCAATCGCCGTATTTCCGTTATGGTATCTTCCTCCAACAACAATATCTTCATTCCAACCTTGGTCAAAGCCCCACATATCAGAACCGACTATTAGATTGTTTTTAGATTGAGCATTATTTGTTTGCGTAAAATTATCTGAAGAATAGGTCAAGCCTCCATCTGTTGCCAACCATGCTCTATTGTTATCTAGAAGTACCATACATTGAGCATCTGGATGAATAGAAAAACTACCTCCATATCCACCAACAATGTTAAAGGTCTCACCACCATCGCTTGACTTGTATAGACTGGCTGTACCTGCAAAAATTACGTCTGAGTTATCAGGTGATACTTCAAAAACAAGGTCATAGAAACCTTGCCAATTATCAAGTGGAAAATTATCCGTTTGTCCTGTTGCTAATAATTCCCAACTATTACTTTGAGGATTACCTTTGTAGAGAATAGGGGTGTCATCAGAACTTAAAAGTAAAGCAAAAACATGTTCCGTATCATCTTGACTTACTGCTATTAATGCTCCTGACTCATCTTCTATGTCAGTAGGGAATGAATTGGATTCTGTAAAAGTTTGTCCTCCATTTGTTGAAATAAGAAATTTAAAATAACCATTTAATGTAGCTATGGCATAAACGGTCGATGCATCATCGCTTTTGAAGTGAATATCATAGGTTTGTAATTGTGATGGATTAGACCAATTTTGCCCACCATCAATTGAACGGTGAATTCCAGAAGAACCCGCAGAAATTATTGTATTGGAGTTATTTTCGTCAATTATGATTTTATCAGAACTAAATAGCCCATCATTAGCTAGTATGGGATTCCAATTTTGTCCTCCATCAGTTGTTTTATGGATTTGTGAATTGGCACTTAGATAGACAGTTTGTTCGTCCTGAGGGTCAATAGCTAAGGCGGTTATTCCTCCGTTAAAACTATATTCTTTAGCCAACATTGTCCAACTATCTCCATTATCTATAGATTTATTGACAAATCCGGTTTCTGTACCACAATACAATACATTATTATTACTTTTTGAGACATCAAAGGAGTAAACATTTACCTGCCACGGGCAACTAGCCATTGCTATTTCACCACCAGTTTCATTGAGAAAAAAAGTTTCTTTAGGACCTAAAAATTCCCAGTTATTATCAGAAACACTATTTGGCACATTTTGACTTTCAACATCTGTTGAATGATTAGGGATAATTATGCTGCCATCTTCAGAAACATATGGAATTATATGTCTAGACCATATCTTGTAATACCGTTCTACGGCTTTGAATTCTTTTTTTGAATTATCTAATTTCCAAAGGCTATAGTTTTGTTGTATGTCATAAAAATTAGCATCATTTTCGTACAATAACTTTGCCCATTTTGGAAATGATTCTTGAAATGTTGGCTTGTATGAAAGTATATTGCCATTGATATAGTCGTGAGCGACAAACTTGTCTTGAGCTATTAGGTTAATACTAAGAAATATTAAAAGGAAAGTGATTATTAGTCGCATTTTTTAATTATTTATATTCTTCTTCTTCAGTCTGAGAGAATTTCCAATCACAATAACATCCGAGAACGCCATAAACAAAGCGCCCCACATAGGGTTTAGAAATCCTAAGGCAGCGATTGGTATAGCTACGATGTTATAAGAAAATGCCCAAAATAAATTTTGTTTGATAGTCTTTAGAGTATGCTTACTGATTTTGTAGGCTGTATCTATTTGTTTTAAATTATCCGTATTTAATAATACAACTTGTGCTGATTCTATGGCTACTTCGGTGCTTCCTCCTAATGAAATTCCAACATGTGCTTTTGCTAAAGCGGGTGCATCGTTGATGCCGTCTCCTACCATAGCTGTAAGACCATTTTTATTTAGCTCATCAATCTTTTCTAATTTTTCATGAGGTAAGTGCTCACCATAAATGTTATTTATTCCTATAGCTTGACCCACAAATTCACATTTACTAACTTTATCTCCACTTAATATTGTAGTTGTTAATCCTTGTTGTTTAAGCTTTGAAATAGTTTCTTTTAAATCGTGTTTTATCTCATCAGAGCAATTTACTCCTGCAAAAAAACTATTATTTTTATAAAGGTAAATTTGATGAGTTTGGTCTTCATGATTGACAAACTTAGCTGAGCCCAATTGGTAAAAATTTCCTTTCCACTTTGCTTGAATACCTTGCCCTTTGACTTCTTGGATTTCTTCTAATTCTAACAGCTCAGCCTTTTCCTCTAGTTCTTTGATAAATGACTTAGCAATAGGGTGGGAAGAATGCATTTCTAAGGTATATATTAAGTTTGTTACATCTTCGTTGTCACTCTCTTTACAAACTAGATTATCTATTTTAAAGTCACCTGTTGTTAGTGTCCCTGTTTTGTCAAAGACTATATTTTTGACTTTTGCAAACTCTTCTAAAGTATTACCACCTTTAATTAGAATTCCATTTTTAGCTGCTCGTCCTAAACCTACCATTACGGCTGTTGGTGTTGCTAAGCCCATCGCACAAGGACATGAAATAACTAATACCGCTATTGCTCGCATAACAGAATCTGATAGGCTGATGTCAAAGGCGTAATGATTTAGTATGAAAGTAAATAGAGATATAAATAAAACAAGAGGCACAAAAATACCACTGACCTTGTCACCGAGGCGTTGTATGTTAGGCTTATTATTTTGGGCACTTTTAACCAATTTAATGATGTGAGATAAAACAGTTTCTTCACCCACTTTTTTGGCAATCATTTTAATGTTACCATCAAGTAACAGTGTGCCTCCAATTACTTCTTCATTACTTTTTTTAAGAATAGAATGGCTTTCACCAGTCATCATGGATTCATCAAAAAAACCTTCTCCTGATATGATAATACCATCTGTTGGCACTTTATCTCCAGAATTAACTAGTAGGACATCATCTTTAATGATGTTTTTGAAAGAAATAATTTCTATTGAGCCATCTTTTCTCTCCCTTTTCGCTTCTAGGTTTTGAATTGAGCTGAGTTCCTTTATCGCTGTGGTAGTCTGTTTTACCGAGCGATGCTCTAAAACATTGCCTAAAAGGACTAGAGTTATTATAGTAGCTGTTGTTTCAAAAAACAAAAAATTATGAGCTTCTGGAGTACCCCAAAATATTAAAGTTCCTGTTACGCTATAGAAAAATGCTGCCGTAGTGCCCATCATTATCAAAACGTCCATGTTTGGTACTTTTGATTTTAGTGAATTCCAAGCACTTGTACCAAAATAGTAGCAACCAACAATGTAAACAGGTAAAGCCAAAAAAAACTGAATAATAGGATTATGTAGAATATGATTTTCATTTAAAAACATATGACTAAACAAAGGAATAGTCAGAATGAGACAAAACGCAAATAATTTTTCTACTGTATTATCCTCCTCAATTTCTTCAGTATTGGCTTGAAAACCAATAGATTCAATTTCTTTAATGACATCATCTATCTCTATGTTTTTAGATAAAAAATGAGCTTCAGCATTAGCAAAATCGACTTTTACTTCTTTAAATCCTTTTTTAGTGAGGTGTTTTTCGATTCCTTTTGCACAATTAGCACAAGTCATTCCAGAAATATTAAGACTCTGATATTTTTTAGTTGTGGCCATGGTATTATCAAAGGTAGTTTTTTATATAAAATTAGGCTAATATTTTTTCTAAATTTATATATTTGCCGTCCCAACGGTGGTTGTAGCTCAGTTGGTTAGAGCATCGGTTTGTGGTACCGAGGGTCGTGGGTTCGAATCCCATCATCCACCCAACAAAAAAGGTCTTGCATTTGCAAGACCTTTTTTTTATTAGATTTTTCACGAGATTTTTATCTCATATAGTTCATCAGCAATCGCTTAAACTGAGGAGGTTTTTGTGAGCCAGGAAAACTTTTAATCAAATCAAGATTGGTGTCGAGTATTACTGTGGAAGGCCAATAATAACCGCCATTATATGGCTCTACCAATTCGGCAAATAAATTATGTCTCCACGTTGATTTTGGGTCTTCTTCAATTGAAGCATCATTGGTATAGGTTACACCTTTGAAAGTAATAGCTTCCTTAGATTTGCCATCTAGAGTAACTGCATAATAATTTTCATTAATTAATTTAATTACTTCTGGGTCAATAAGAGTAGTTTCTTTCATCTCCTTACAGTATGGACAACCTTTTTTGGTAAATAATAATATCACTTTACGAGGTGACTTTTTCATTTTATTTTCAAGTTCTTCTAATGATATCCATTTAATAGCTGAATAAGCATTATTTGACTGAATGATTTGTTTAAGGTCGGTTTCTTTTTTTACTTGATTAGCAGTATTTTCATTGCAAGAAACTACTACAAATGGCAAAATGAAAACCATTAAAGTGAATAAGAGTTGTTTCATTATTTATTTTTTAAGATAATTATTTGCATTGGCAATCCAAGGTGTTGGTCCACCAGCTAAATAACCCATTTTACCTAAAGCAGTAATTTGAGTTTTTCCGTCTGCTACTCCAACATTGAACATATGTAGTGTCGGATAACCTCTTACTTTAAAGAATTGTTGAAGCTCTCGATTTTGTTTTTTGATTTCTTCAGTTTGTGGTACTCGTCTAGGGTAGTCAAGTTCAAGAAGAATAACATTTTCTTTAGCCCATTTTTTAAAGGCAGGGGTTACAAAGACTTCTTTTTTTAGTCTAATACACCAACCGCACCAATCACTACCTGTAAAGTTAGCAAGAATAGGTTTTCCAGTTTTCATGGATAGTTCTGCTGCTTCGTCAAAATTTAGTAGCCAACCATCGTTTTTTTCTTGAGAATAGAGGTTTAAAGAGCCAATTAAAAGGGCACAAATTAAAAGGGTGTTTTTCATATCATTATATTTTTTAGTGAACACCATGCATCAATTTTTTAATAAATGGTGATATTATCATAACGAAAATTGAGATAAATATTGTGACAAAACCTATTTGAGCATAAATACTATTGTATTGCATCAGTGTTGCTACAGGTTCAGATGATAAATCAGGATTGCCCATAAACCAATTTCCTAGATTTGATAGCCAATTGCTTTCGGCACTACTTCCAGTTGTTGTAAGTTTAGCAAGAATTCCAGAGATATAATGAGCAAATGTGGAAGATAAGAACCATACACCCATCATAAACCCTACCATTTTTTTAGGAGATAATTCAGTCACTTTAGATAAACCAATAGGTGACAAAAATAACTCTCCAGTAGTAATTAGGAAATATCCAAGGAATACAAATAAAAATGGCACTTTTCCATTGTCGCCGATAAAATGTGCAGTAGCTGCAAAAATTAAAAATCCGAGTCCAAGTTGAAAAATACCTAAAGCAAATTTAATAGGAGTATTAGGATTTTTGTTCATTGCTCCTAATTTAGTCCACAGAAGACTAAATGGTATAGCTAGTAGTACAATGTAAAAAGGATTTATTGCATTGGTTTGCGAAGCAGTCATTCCAACTAGGTTGACACACTTGTCAATCCATACTGTTACTGAGCTTCCAGCTTGTTCGAAACAAGCCCAAAATATTGTTAAAAATACAGATAGAATAAGTATTGCAATTAGTCTGTCGCCACTGACTTTATCGTTTTGTTTAACTTTATAGTCGTAAATAATATAGGCGAGATATATTAATACAACTGCACCTACTACTGATAGAACATCACCTAAAACTGAGGATTGTGTGTCTAGAACGATTAAATACGCAAAAACAGGAACAGCCACAAAACCAAGTATATAGATTAAATTTGCTACTGAAATTCCAGATATTTTTTTGTTAATGTATTCTTTGGGTTGAAGCCCTTTGTCGCCTAAGACATTACTGCTAATACCTTTCCAGAAAACAACTAAACCAGCCAACATTCCAATACCAGCAGCTCCAAACCCATAATGCCAACCATAAACCTCTCCAAGATAACCACAGAATAATGGGGCAATCATTGCACCTAGATTTATTCCCATATAAAATATTGTAAATCCACCATCTCTTTTGATGTCTCCTTCTTCATACAAAGAGCCTACTAGTGTAGAAATATTAGGCTTAAAAAAACCATTACCCATAATAAGTAAACCTAAAGCTCCGTAAAAGAAAAAATCGGTAGGAAATGCCATAAAGAAATGACCTAATGCCATTAATATTCCACCATAAAGAATGGATTTTCTATAGCCTATAAATTTATCTGCTAGATAGCCACCAATCAATGGTGTTAAATAAACTAATGCTCCATAGGCGGCGTATATACCATATGCTACTTCTTCATTGTTTTCAAGATGAGAGTAATAATCTTTAATAAGATAAAGGGTTAATAATGCTCGCATTCCGTAGAATGAAAACCTTTCCCACATTTCAGCAAAAAATAAATAAAATAATCCTTTGGGATGTCCTTTCTTGTCTAAGTATGTTTTGGCAATTAGTAAAATAAGTATTGTAAAAACAACGTATGAAATAATCTGAAGCATAATTTATGTTTTTTTAAATTAAAAGGTCGAATATACTAATTTCTTGACTTATAATTTCTCTAAAATATAGTCTGTCATCAGCTTATATAAATGTAACCTAGTATTACCACCATAAATTCCATGATTTTTATCAGGATATACGAACAAATCAAATTGTTTATTGGCTTTAATAAGTGCAGAAACCATTTCATAGGTGTTTTGAACATGTACATTATCGTCAGCAGTTCCATGAATAAGTAAATAATTGCCTTTGAGACTATCAACGTGATTGATAGGGGAGTTATCATCATAGCCCGAAGCATTTTCTTGTGGGGTACGCATATATCTTTCGGTATATATATTGTCGTAATATCGCCAATTTGTTACTGGCGCAACCGCAATAGCTGTTTTAAACACATCAGCACCTTTAGTAATGGCTAATGAAGACATATAGCCTCCATAACTCCACCCTTGGATACCTATTCTATTTTCATCAACATAGGGTAGTTTAGCTAAATATCTATTGGCTTCTATTTGGTCAATGGTTTCGTACTTTCCTAGTTGAAGATAGGTCATCTTTTTGAATTCAGCACCTCTACCACCAGTACCTCGATTATCTACACATGCTACGATATATCCTTTTTGGGCTAGGTGTTGATACCAAAAGTAATTAAACCAACCCCATGAGTTAACCACTTGTTGTGAGCCAGGTCCTCCATATAAAAACATAAAAACGGGGTATTGTTTATTGGGGTCAAAGTCCGATGGTTTAATCATCCACCCATTAAGTTCTATATCTTCAGAGGTTGTAAATGAAAAGAACTCCTTTTTTGTCAAATCAAACTCTTCCATTTTATTACTTAAGTCTGCATTATCCTCCAATACTCTTATTTCTTTTCCAGTATGGTTATGAAGGCTAATGTAAGGTGGAGTGTCAGCAGTAGAGTAGGTGTTGGAATAGTATTTCATGCCATTACTGAATGTACTTGAATGTGTTCCTAAATCTTCTGACAGTTTTGTTTTATCACTACCATCCAAGTTAATGCAATATAGACTTTTGTTAATAGCACCTTCTTCGTTTGAAGTGTAGAAAACTTTGTTGTCATCTTGGTTCATGCCATGGTATTTGGTAACCTCCCAATTTCCAGTCGTGACTTGCTGACTTTGCCCATTTTCTAGATTTACTATGTAGATATGGTTGAAGCCACTTTTTTCTGAAGTCCAAATTAGACTTTGGCCGTCATCGGTAAAGGTAGTGTTGTCGTGAACGTCGATATAATATTTGTCTTTTTCCGAGAATAGAATTTCAGATGTAGAATTAGTGGTATTGTAAAGAATAAAGTCTAGCTCATTTTGATGTCTGTTCATTGCAAGGATATAAAGCAGGTCGTTGGACTTAGTCCAATTCATTCTTGGTATATATTCATAAGATTTATTTAAAGAAATCGTTGTGGTTTCTTCATCATCAATATTATAAATATGTAAACTTAATTTTGAATTGTCTTCTCCGGCTTTAGGATATTTGAATTGGTATTGACTTGGGTAAAGTTCAGCATTGAACATATCCATAGAAAATTCTTTAACTTCACGTTCATCGAATTTATAAAAGGCTATTTTATTTCCGTCAGGTGACCAAAAGAAAGCTTGTGTTAAACCAAACTCTTCTTCATATACCCAGTCGGTGGCTCCATTGATAATTTGGTTTAGCTCTCCATCTGTAGTTATCTGAATGGTCTTGCCGTTGGATAAATCTTTGACAAAAAGGTTATTTGAATTGACATAAGCTACTTTGTCTCCAGAGGGTGAGAAGTCAGCATACATTACTTTATCATCACTTAACTTTTCTAGTTTATTAGTTTTCAAGTTGTAGATGTGGTAAATTGATTTTGAACTGTATCGATAAATTTTTTCAGTCTCATTGGCGAAAAGGACTTTCTTTTCATCTTTTGAAAAAGTGTAGTTACTGATATCGATTTCAATATTTTTAGAATCTACAAGTGTGCGAGTCTTCTGACCCGTACGAAAACTATACTTGTTGATTTGTGAATTATCTCCTTTTTTATCTAATTTACTATAGTAGTTTCCATCTTGCATAGAGTTAAAACCACTCACTGATTTGGGATAGAAATCGTAGGTTTCCCAAATGTTTTCAAGTGTTATCTCTTTTTTCTGAGCCAATAAAACAATGGGGAACATTAATATTAGATATATCTTTCTCATGTATTTTTTATGTTTTTAGTATGGCGAATTTACTTAATTTTGTTAAAATTATGGAAACAGGATATAAGAAGATAAGCGCAGAAGATTTAGATTTTTTCAATTCTTTTTTAGATGAAAAAGGAATATTTTCTGATGATGAAAGTATTAATGATTATTCTCACGACGAGACTGAAGATTTAAAGTTTTTCCCTGAAATTGTTTTAAAACCCAGCCATACTGAAGATATTTCTAAGATAATGAAGTATTGCAACGAACAAAATATAGCAGTAACTCCATGTGGTGCTAGAACAGGTCTGAGTGGGGGTTCATTGCCTGTTTGTGGTGGTGTAGCTATGAGTATGGAGCGTTTTAATAAAATAATAGAAATTGACGAGCGTAACTTACAAGCCACTGTTGAGCCAGGTGTAATCAATCAAGTTTTTAAAGATGCTGTACAAGCTAAAGGATTGTTTTATCCTCCCGACCCTGCAAGTAAGGGGAGTAGTTTCCTTGGAGGTAATTTAGCTGAAAATTCTGGTGGTCCTAAAGCTCTCAAGTATGGGGTGACTAAAGATTATGTTTTAAATTTAGAAGTGGTATTACCTTCGGGAGATATCATTTGGACAGGAGCTAATGTTTTGAAAAATTCCACGGGTTATAATTTAACTCAACTGATGGTCGGTAGTGAAGGAACCCTTGGCGTTATTACAAAAATTGTTTTCAAGCTAATTCCTCACCCATCACATGACCTAACGCTTTTAGTACCTTTTCGTTCTGCAGAAAAGGCCTGTGAGGCTGTTTCTGCTGTCTTTAGAGCAGGTATTACACCTTCGGCACTCGAATTTATGGAAAGAGATGCTATCGATTGGACTCTGAAATTTACAGATATGAATGTGCCAATCAACGAAGATATTCAAGCTCACTTGTTGGTTGAGGTCGATGGCAATGATATGGATATGCTTTTTAAAGATTGCGAAAAAATTACGGAGGTGATGGAGCAATACGATTGTGACGAAATATTATTTGCTGACTCCTCATTACAAAAGGAACAGTTATGGAAAATGAGAAGAGCAGTAGGAGAAGCGGTCAAAAGTAATAGCGTTTACAAAGAAGAAGATACAGTTGTTCCTAGAGCAGAATTACCTCAGTTACTAAAAGGGGTTAAGTCTATTGGCAAAAAGCACGGTTTTAAATCTGTATGCTATGGACATGCTGGTGACGGCAACTTGCATATTAATATCATTAAAGGAGATATGAGTGACAAAGCTTGGAACGAAGATTTGTCAAAAGGCATTAGAGAAATTTTTGAATTAACAGTTAGTCTTGGTGGTACGATTAGTGGTGAACACGGCATAGGATTAGTCCAAAAAGGCTATATGGATATTGCATTTTCTGAAGAAAATATTGCCATTCAAAAAGGTATAAAATCCATATTTGACCCTAAAGGTATTCTTAATCCTAAAAAAGTGTTTGTATAGATTAGTCTAAAATTACTTTCTTAACTGTCTTACCTTTTTTACCCATTAACTCGACAAGATAAATTCCAGAACTTAATTCGCTTAAGTCAAACTTTTCAAACAGAATGCCATTAGTGTAATCAGCTTTTCTTTGTTCAACAATCCTGCCTTGTAAATCCAATACTTCAATAAATTGAATATCATTATTCAATGACTGATGTTGAATGATAAATTCGCTAGTTGTAGGGTTGGGATAAAGTGTTGTATTTGCTAGGTATTCTTCTAAGGAAGCGCAATCAACAACTTTTAAGATAATAGAGTCATTCGAGTAACAGCCATTTTCATCTTGAGCTAATACAGAAATAATATTATCACCTAAACTTGATGCTGTACCAGTATAAAGCAAAGCGGAAAAGCTTTCATTCCATACTGCACTAGAGAATGTTGAAGCGATATTAAATGAGAATTCAGAACCTTTACATACGATAAGAGAATCCATTTCTGTTTGAATAACTGCTTGAATTGGCTCTATTGAGTTAATTTCAATTTCATCGTTTAGCTCACAACCATTAGCATCTGTTGCAATTACAGAATATATGCCACTACTACTTACAGAAATAACGTTGGTGCTTTCTCCTGTATTCCAAGTGTATGAGTCTAAGCCAGATAAACATTGTAAAAATATAGAGCTGCCTTCACATAAGACTTCATTAGAATTTATGTCGAAAGATTGTATCAATGGAATATTTATGCTTTCTGTGGCTATACATCCAGCAGAATCGTAAGCACTTACACTATATTCGCCACTTTCATAAACCGTTAAATTTGGATTAGAAGATTGATTACTCCATTCGAAAGAGGTAAAATTGCCTGAAGCATTTAGAATTACGCTATCATATGGGCATTCGCTTGTGTTTATTGTCAAAACCTCATTACTACCTATTTTTGCTTCAACTGCTAAACACGGACTAGAGCATATCTCTTTGACTCTCCAGTTGTAGAAATAATAATAATAATCTGTTAAGGTTTCGTTACCCCAATAAGAACTAGTGATACTTAGGGTATTGTCATAATTGTAAGGGAAATAAAGAGGTACAGCGTTACCTGTTCTTTTAAACTGCGGATTTTCTCCTCCAAAATTAGCAATACTTACAGCATTATCTGTTGCCAATTTATAATTCAAGCCTGGATTTATCATGAAATCGAGAACTATAGTGTGAGGATTGTTGTCAGCAACAGGCACATTTTCGGTATGTTCTAAAAGGACATTATCGTTTTCATCAAGTAGTACAATTTTTCTTTCTCCCGCTTGGTTAGTGAAAACATCGACTGATTCAAGAATAAAACTTTCATAAGCACTAAATACTAAAGAACCTACACTAGATGCAGAGCTGCTGTATTCATTATTCCCTTCGTGTTCAGTCGGTCCTATATTTCCAAAGTTTAGAACTTCTGTAGTAGAAACATAAAATACTGTTGTAGCGTTAAGAACTTCTGTAGTGTAATTTTCTCCAGTAGCAAGTAAATTACCATTTAATGGACTATCGTACCAATTAATTTCTGCATTAGGGTTGTTAGATGTTGCGGTTAGTTCTAATGAAGAAGGAGTGCAACTTTCATTATCTGAAGCAATTGGCATATCCAATATATCAATAGTAATATTTTGATAAATAGTATCTGTTCCTAAACTGTTGGTAGCAACTAGTTTTACTTGGTATGTGCCGTCATTTAGGTATTGATGAGTGCTATTTTCTTCGCTAGAGCTATTATTGTCTCCGAAATTCCATTCAACAGAGCTAGAGTTTGAAGAAGTATTATTAAATGATACCAAGCCAGAGCATTCATCAACGATAGAATAATTAAAGGACGCCACAGGGGGAGCTGTAGATGGTAAATTAGTAGCCCAAACACCTCTGCCATAAGTTCCAGCAAATAAACTGTTACTATTGATATGATATTCTAATTCGGTAACAATTACATTGGGTAATCCTTGATTAAAATACTCCCAATTTGTCATTGAGCTGTCTTTATAGAAAACACCAATATCAGTCCCTGCAAATAGTGTTTCGTTAGGGGGATAAAACAAAATACAATTAGCCGGTAGGTTAGGTAAGTCATCTGAAATATTAGCCCAGCTTGTTCCCCCATCATTAGAATAAAACACTTTGTTTCCGCTGGAATATCCTGAGAATGTTATCCAAACTCTATTTTCGTCAGTAGGGTGTATTGCAATATCAGTAACGGTATTATTAGGCAAACTTGAACTTATGTTAGTCCAATTTTCACCTCCATCAATGGTTTTATAAATTTCTTCTGTTTCTGAAATATATATGACATCAGAATTTGTAGAGAGAGCAATGACGTCTATATTTCCTGAATTATTAAAAGTACCAGAAATCATCTCCCAATTAGAGCCATAATCTAGACTTTCATAAACGTTGTCATAGCCAATAACAATTCTACTTGGGTTATTTTGATCAATTTCATAAGGTGTTATCCAAGCACCATCTGTATCAGGTGCTATATCGTTCCAGCTTTGACCTCCGTCTGTTGAAATTGAAATAGCACCATAGTAAACCTCTGAGTACATAATTGATGGGTCAGTGGGGTCAATAGCACATTCCATTCCGTCACCACCTCTCACAGCATCCCAATCATTTTCGCTATTACATCTTAAGGTTCCATTATCTTGTGTGCCACCTATTAATAATCCATAATTGGATTGTGATATTCCTATTTTGTAGAATTGAGTAATCTGTAAGTCATCACTTATATCTGTCCAGATTATCCCATTATCCTCTGATTTATAAAGACCGCCATCATTTCCAGAGTAGAGTATTCCATTTGAAGGATTATATTTCAGTATATGTTGGTCAGCGTGAACATATTCAGTGTCATCAGCACCATACCAATGACTGCTTATATTGAAATCAACACCGCCATTGGTAGATTTCCAAATGTTAATTCCACCTGTAAAAACGATATCCTCATTAGTGGGAGATACTGCAAGAGCTAAATCGTAGGAACCTTGTCCATCTGCTCCCGAGCCATCAACCTCCCAGCTCAAAATATTAGGGCTGTTAGATTGTAATGTGAAATTATAACCCCCATCTGTAGATTTATAAAGACCACCAAATCCACCGCCACCAGCACTGTAAAGTATATAAACAACATTAGGGTTGGCAGGTGTTACAGCTACAACGGCTCTAGTGTTTCCTGAATTTGGAAGTCCAGAATCATTAGTGACATTGTTCCATGTTACACCATTGTCATAGGAACGGTAGTATTTACTTGTTCCGGTTGTAACAGCATATATATGATTAGAATTTGTTGGGTTAAATTCCATAGAAATCAAGTTTGGACCTTGAAGAACAAGTTCCCAATTTTGACCGCCATCAGTAGAGCGAAAAGTTTCGCCATATCCAGATTTTCTAGTAGAAACGATTAAAATATTGGTGTTGTTAGGATTTATAAGTATGCGATTGCCTCTATAAGCACTATTGATATTAAAGGATAGCCCTGTTGTATTCCAACTTTCGCCTCCATCTGTAGATTTCATTAGTCCGTAGGCGTAGGTGTCATCGGCATCTCTATCGCCAGTAATGATATACATTATGTCTGTATTTGTGGGGTCAATAGCAATATCAGAGACACCCAAATTAGGTAATAAATCAGTATTAGATGTCCAATTTTGACCACCATCTATTGATTTCCATAAGCCGCCAGAAGGGGAGCCCGCCCAGAGTATATTATCGTCATTTGGATTGAAAGTCACATTATTAATTCTACCAACTCCTCTTTTTCTTCCATTATTTTGTAATGGCACTTGAGTAGGACCATAAGCTTGCCAATTGGCCTCAAAAGGAGCTTGAGAAGTGCTTTTAGGCTGATTCATTAGCTTGTTATATTCAGTATATAATTGTTCGTATGGAAAAAAGCCTGAAGGATATACTCTAGGTTCCATAAAAGCCTCTCTTCTTTTAAACGGTTTCCAGCCTTTTCCTTTGCCTATGGTTTTATTCTCCCAATAGTTTTCAAAAGCTTCTTGAATTTCATATAAGGATTTTTCTTCGTTGTGAATGTCTTGCGCCCAATTTTTTTGAGCGAAAGAATAAATTGTTGAGAATAGAAAAATTAATGAAAAACAAAACGACTTGGACATAAAAAGCAATATATTTAAATGAGGTACAAATTTCAGCAATTAATTTGTCTTAAAAAACCAAATAAAAAAAAACCTTACTCATTCAGAGTAAGGTTGTATTAAATTTGGGTATGTTTTTAATCTCTGTTATCCAAATAAAGCATAATGTAATATGCCAACTGTGTAAGAGAAGCTAAAGCAGCCACCATATAAGTTCCAGCCGCCCATTTCAAAGCATCAACAGCAAGAGGGTGGTTTTGTTGATTGGTAATATTTTTTCTGTTTAGCCAAACTAATGCTCTATTACTTGCGTCAAACTCAACCGGTAAAGTAACTAGTGTAAATAAGGTTATTGCAGATTGAAAAACGATGACTACTAATAAGGCAGTATCTATACCAAACCAGCCTAAAAAACCAGCACCTAAAAACATCATTATAAAAATAAAATTTAACATTTTACTACTGAATGCTACTGCAGGCACCATAGCTGAGCGCATTTGTAGCCAAGAGTAGGCCGTTGCATGTTGTACAGCATGACCACATTCATGTGCCGCTACAGCTGCAGAAGCTACGCTACATTTGTTATAAACATCGGGACTTAGATTAACCGTTTTATCTGCTGGGTTATAATGGTCTGTTAGTCTACCAGGAACTGAAACCACTTTCACATCTCTGATACCGTGGTCTGCTAACATTTTCTCAGCAACATCTTTACCTGTCATACCATTAGACAAGGGAACTAGAGAGTATTTTTTGAATTTATTTTTAAGTCGGCTACTAACAATGCCACCAACAATCATAAAAAATATAATAATTAACCAAATCATAAATCTTGTTTTAAATAAGAGTACAAATTTAAGGAATAAGTCAGAATTAGAGCAAAAAAAAAGTGTATCATTTACGATACACTTTTCTTTAAATTTAGTTGTTTGCTTAGAATCTGTAAGCTAAACCTAATTTTAATTTACCATTTCTTTCATTGTTATCATCTTCTGATACGTTGAAAGTGTAGTTAGGCTCAACATAGAAACTTCCGTAAGCAGCGAAGCTGTAACCTGCACCTATACGTAGGTTGTCAGAGAAGTCCTCAGCAGTTGTGTTAGCTGTTAAGTAGATAGACTCATTCCAGTAGTAACGAGCAAAAACTCTAAAGTCTTCGTCATCACCAGCTGGGATAGTAGCACCTACAGTCCAAGTGTCATTGATCATGTAACCAAATCCGAAGTCTGTAGTTTCGCTAATACTATCAGTATCGAAATCTTCGATATCGATATCAGCAGTAACCATAAATTGTGCAGAAGCCATTAAACTTGTAAAAGCGATAGCTGCAGTTAAAAGCATTTTTTTCATAATTCTTTTTTTTGATAAAATAGATTAATAATATTTTGCAAATATCTTATAAATCTTATCATCTCACAATACTTTTTTGTAAAAATTTATTTTAAATATCTAATGACTTAATTATTTACAAGAGTAATTTTTCAGATATTTGCTTGATTTTAAGATTAAAACAATGAATAATAAAGCTAGTATTCCTAAGGGCACCAGAGATTTTTCTCCTCAAACGATGAGAAAAAGAAACTATGTGTTCCAAAAGATGAAAACAACTTTTGGTGTCTTCGGTTTTGAACAAATCGAAACTCCTTCTATGGAAAAGCTAGAAACGTTAACTGGTAAATATGGAGATGAAGGTGATCAGTTGATTTTTAAGATATTAAAATCTGGTGATTTCCTATCTAAAACTCAATTCGACAAGTCTTCAACTTCTAAATCTTTAACTCCACAAATCTCAGACAAAGCACTCAGATATGATTTAACTGTGCCATTTGCTAGATATGTAGCTCAAAATAGAAACGATATTGCCTTTCCTTTTAGAAGGTTTCAGATGCAAAATGTTTGGAGAGCCGATCGCCCTCAAAAGGGTAGGTTTAGAGAGTTTTATCAATGCGATGCAGATATCATAGGCACTACTTCTCTTATAGCTGAAATAGAATTAGTTCAACTGTATGACGAAGTATTTGACTCCTTAGGTCTAAAAAATATATCCATTAAAATAAACAATAGGAAAATTCTTAGTGGCATAGCCCAAGTAGTTGGCGAAGAAGATAAAATTATTGATATAACGGTTGCATTAGATAAGCTGGATAAAATTGGAGAGGTTAAAGTTAAAGAGGAAATGTACGAAAAAGGGATATCTAAAGAGTCTGTAGCTAAAATGGACATTCTTTTCAATCTTGACGGTACTAATTCATTTAAAATAAGCAGTCTTAAAGATTTTCTTAAAAACTCAAAAATTGGTTTGGAAGGTGTAGATGAACTAAGTCAAGTCGTTAATCAGCTAGAAGAAATTCAACTTAAATGTGCAAGTTTGGATATAGATGTAACACTAGCTAGAGGTTTAAACTATTATACAGGTGCAATTTTTGAAGTTGAGGCTAAAGATCTTAGCATAGGAAGTATTGGTGGTGGTGGCAGATACGATGATTTGACTGGTATTTTTGGCTTTGAAAATATGTCCGGTGTCGGTATATCTTTTGGCTTTGATAGAATCTGTATTGTACTTGAGGCATTAGATTTGTTCCCTAAGTTTACTGAAAAGGGTACTCAAGTTTTATTCGTTAATTTTGGCGAAAGCGAAGCAAATTACTGTTTAAATCTTTTAAAGAAGTTGAGATCAGAAGGAATAAAATCGGAGATTTACCCTAGTGCAGCCAAAATGAAAAAACAAATGCAATACGCCGATAGAAAAAACGTTGAGTATGTGTTGCTTGTTGGTGAAAATGAAATGAAAACCAATACAATAACTGTCAAAAATATGTTTGATGGTTCACAAAAAAATATGACCTTTGAACAATTAATATTAACAATTAAATAAACTTACTACTATGAAAAATTTTTTCGCTTTATCCATTGTGTTGATTCTTATGGCATCATGTCAGCCTGATAATGATGCTCCAACTATTAACTCATTAACTATTGTAAACACTAACATTCAAAAAGCAGACGGTGCTGTTTTAGAGTTTATCTATGAATTTTCTGATGATAATGGTTTGAATCAATTTAGAGTTTCTGTTCTTGATAATTTTGTAGATGCAAGATTACAATCAGCTCCTTGGAATTACGAGAAAGATTATAATCTTAGCGGAACCTCTGTAAAAGACACTCTTCAAATCGCTTTGCCTTATCCAGATTTAGAGCCTGGTAGATATGAGCTAACAATTACTTTGCAAGATGTTGATGGTGAGGAAACTTCTCAGAAAAACACTTTTTACATTATTGAGTAATTAGTTTCTGCTTAGCTCCTCTATATGAAAGCAGATATTATTACCATTGGTGATGAGATATTGATTGGTCAAACCATTGATACCAATTCCGCGTGGATGGGGGATTTTTTGGAAAAAAATGGAGTACATGTTGTAGAAATAAGTGCCATTTCAGATAAAAAAGACCACATTATCTCTTCACTTTCTCAATCTCTTGAACGTTCAGACATAGTTTTGATTACTGGTGGTTTAGGTCCTACTAAAGACGATATCACAAAGCAAACACTTTGTGAATATTTCCACGATGAATTGATTTTAAGTCAAACCGTATTAGATGATATTACAGAATATTTTGAGTTGAGAAAAAGAACTATAAATAAGTTTACAGAATCACAAGCTTTTGTGCCTTCTAAATGCAAAGTCATTAGAAACAGAAAAGGAACAGCACCAGGAATGTGGTTTGAACATGATGGTAAAATAGTCGTTTCAATGCCCGGTGTTCCTTATGAGATGAAGTCCATGATGCAATTAGTCCTACATAAACTTAAGGAACAATTTAATCTATTGGAAATTGTACATAAAACAGTTTATACTAGAGGAATTATTGAATCTCATTTAGCAGAGCTAATTGTTGACTGGGAGAATGATTTACCTCAAGAAATAAAATTGGCTTATTTGCCCTCTGCCAGTTGTTTGATGTTACGATTTACGGCTAGAGGTTCGGACAGACAGTATTTGGAAAATCTGATAAACAAAAATATTAGTACTCTAAAATCTTTAATAGGCCCTTATTTTTCAAAATATCAAATGCGTTTGAATGAAGAAGTCGTTGGGCAAATAATGAAAGATACCAATTCTACTCTTTCAGCAGCTGAAAGTTGTACTGGTGGTAATATTGCTAAGATGATAACTTCTGTTTCAGGCAGTTCTTCCTATTTCAATGGCTCTGTGGTAGCTTATTCCAAAGCTATTAAAGAAGATATTCTTGGTGTAAAAGCTGAAACAATTTCTAAATATGGAGTTGTTAGCGAGGAAGTTGTTAGAGAAATGGCACAATGTTCTCAAAAATTATTCAACAGTGATTTTGCAATATCTACCTCAGGATTAGCAGAATTGAACGACAGTGAGGGTGTAAAAGGAGGTACAATTTGTATAGCAGTTGCCACACCTTTAAATGTATATTCTCAGACAATAGCATACAATACTGATAGAGATACAAATATCATTAGAGCGTCAAATGCAGCACTCAATTTTTTGATTAGTGTAGCAGAAAAATAAAAGGGTAGTTTTTTTAATAAATAAGTTTATATTTGCAACCCAAAATAATTAAACAATATAGAGATGGCAAGAATTTGCGACATAACGGGCAAAAAAGTAATGGTTGGAAACAATGTTTCTCACTCTAACAGAAAGACTAAGAGAAAGTTTTATCCAAACTTACAAACTAAAAAGTTTTTTATTCCTGAATCTGGTGAGTGGGTTACTTTAAAGGTTTCTGCTAGTGCCTTAAGAACTATCGATAAAAACGGTATCACTTCTGTATTGAAAAAAGCATTAGAAAACGATAACATATTGTTGTAAAAAACAATACATTATAGATTTAAAATAAAGTTGTTACATTTGGTAACAACTTTTTTTTTAACCTAACATTCAACATTTATGAAATTTAGCTTTAGAATTTTAGCAATTTGTATTTTAACTTCTCTAGTAATTGCCTCTTGTAAAAAAGAAGATGATAACATCAATAATGATATTAATCCAAATGGAGGAGGCAATAATGTTGAAACTGTTTTTGGTTGTATGGTAGATACGGCTTGTAACTATAACAATTTAGCCAATGTCGATAACGAATCGTGCAACTACTCTTGCTATGGATGTACAGATGAGTTAGCTTTCAATTTTGACTCTGAAGCAACTATTGATGATGGAAGTTGTGTATATGCGTCTCAATTAATGGTAAATAATTGGGCGGTTGAGTCTAATTGTGACGGTTTTATAATGTCTCAACTTATAGATGTTGGTGCTAGTGAAATCACTATTGAAGAAGGTGAAAATGAAGGTGATTTAGTAGTAGATTTTGGTCTATTTACTCTAGAAGGCACTATCGATAATAATGGTAATATTTCTGTTAGTGGTGAAGATCCGACAGGATTTACTCAAATATCAGGAACAGGTTTTCTGCAGTCAGAAACTACAGCCCTAATTAATATTACGGCAACCGTTACTCTTTTAACAGAAAATTGTACTTTAACGCTTACTCTTATCGAATAAATTGATACTAAAAGACTATGAAAAAACTCATTTTATTATTTATTTTTTTTCAACCCTTATTTTCCTATTCCCAAGAATTTGGTAGAAAAGATAGTCTCAGAGGTTATCTATCTCCAGAAAGGCTATGTTATGATGTTAGTTATTATCATCTAAAAATCTCTGTTGACCCAAAAGAAAAATTCATTAAAGGTTATTCTGAAATACATTTTGAGGCTCAGTCTGATTTTGAACTTATTCAAATTGATTTATTTGAGAACATGAAAATTTCTGAAATTCAGTTTGAAGGCAGAGCACAAGAATATTCTCGAGAATTTAACGCTGTTTTCGTGAATTTTGATAGGCTTGTAAAAAGCGGAGAAAAGACCTTCATAAGGGTATATTACGCTGGTAATCCAAGAGTAGCTGTCAATCCACCTTGGGACGGCGGTTTTTCATGGGATAAAGACGCTAATGGTAATGATTGGGTGGGCGTATCTTGTCAGGGTTTAGGAGCTAGTTCGTGGTGGCCCAATAAAGACCATCAATCCGATGAGCCAGATAGTATGCTTATTAGCTGTCAAGTTCCAGCAGGTTTGCAATGCATTTCAAATGGCAATATGCGTTTTCATGATTTACGCAAGTCCACAAAGTTATATAACACATACCATTGGTTTGTGTCCTATCCAATCAACAATTATGATGTAACTCTAAATATTGGTAATTATGTTCATTTTGGGGACAAGTATATAAGTGGTACTGATACACTAGATTTGGATTACTACGTACTGCCTTATAACCTTGAGAAAGCCAAAGAGCAATTTGAGGTCGTTAAGCCTATGCTTGATTGTTTTGAAAAATATTTGGGGCCATACCCTTTTTGGAATGATGGTTTTGCTTTGGTCGAAACACCATATTTAGGGATGGAACACCAGAGTGCTATTGCGTATGGTAATAAGTTTAGACTAGGTTATTTAGGCAATACACGTTTTACGGCTGGTTTGGGTTTTGATTTTATCGTTGTTCACGAAAGTGCTCACGAGTGGTGGGGCAATAGTATTACGGCAAATGACATTTCTGATATGTGGATACAAGAGACCTTCTGCACTTATTCTGAAGTTTTATTTGTAGAATGTACCTATGGTTACGATGCTATGATAGAATATGTGAAAAATCAGATGTCTATGGCTCAAAATAGACGAGCAATAGTAGGAACTCCGGATGTGCATCATAAGGGTAGTGGTGATATGTATGCTAAGGGAAGTGCTTTTATACATACTTTGAGAAGTGTTGTTGATAACGATACCTTATGGTTTGATTTATTAAAATCTATGACTAATCATTTTAAACACCAAACCGTAGATGGTAGAGAAGTTCTAGATTATATTAATGAAAAAAGTGCTCGTAATTTTGATAAATTATATGAGCAGTATTTATATACGCCAAAATTGCCTCAATTTGAATATAAATTATCTGGTTGGGGTAAGCGAAAAACCTTAAAATACAAGTGGAACGCTATTGATGGCTTTGATATGCCTTTAAAAGTGACATTAGAAAAGGGTGTATTTGATTGGATTTATCCTAAAAGTGAATGGAAAGAGTTGGATTTATCCATTTGGAAGAAGGATTTTCAGATAGCTAATCATTTATTTATGATAGATGTTAAAAAGCTTCAATAGTATTTGTAGATAACAATAGTTTAATTAAATTTGCAACCCAATAATTTTTAAGCAAATGGCTAAGAAAGGAAATAGAGTTCAAGTGATATTAGAATGTACAGAGCATAAAGCATCTGGTCAGCCAGGTACTTCTCGTTACGTTACTACTAAGAACAAAAAGAATACACCAGATAGAATGGAATTGAAAAAATTCAATCCTATTCTAAAGAAAATGACGGTGCATAAAGAAATTAAGTAAGCAATTAAAAGCTGATATACTATGGCAAAGAAGGCAGTAGCATCTTTACAGAAAAGAGGAGCAAAAGATTTTACAAAAGTAATTAAGATGACCAAGTCTGAGAAGACGGGTTCTTATGGTTTTAAATCAGAAATCGTTCCACAGGATAAAGTGAACGAATATTTGGCTAAAAAGTAAGCCTTAACTTTATAATTTAACAGATTTGAGCTTCTTGAAAAAGGAGCTTTTTCTGTTTAGAAACACATCATTAACTATGGGAATATTTGGTTTTTTTTCAAAAGATAAAAAAGACAAGCTAGACAAAGGTTTAGAAAAGACTAAAGAAAATGTTTTCGGAAAACTTTCTCGTGCTGTTGGAGGTAAGTCTAAAGTTGATGAAGATGCTCTAGATGACATTGAAGAAGCCTTAATTACTTCCGATATTGGTGTTGAAACGACTCTAAAAATTATTGAAAGACTAGAAGAAAGGGTAGCGAAGGACAAATACCTTGACGCTAAAGAGTTGAACACCTTTCTTAAAGAGGAAATGAGTCTTTTACTTGAAGAAAGTAATAATTCGGATGAGGTAGAATTTGTAGTTCCTCAAACTGACGGACCCTATGTCATTATGGTGGTAGGAGTGAATGGAGTGGGTAAAACTACTACCATTGGAAAATTAGCTCATCAATTCAAACAAGCTGGTAAAAAGGTAGTACTTGGAGCGGCGGATACGTTTAGAGCAGCTGCCGTTGACCAATTGGTTATTTGGTCTGAAAGAGTAGGAGTAGATATCGTAAAACAAGAGATGGGCTCTGACCCTGCATCAGTAGCTTTTGATACTGTTCAGTCGGCTAAAAATAAAGGGGCTGATGTGGTTATTATTGATACGGCAGGTCGTTTACACAATAAAGTCAATCTTATGAATGAGTTGACTAAGATTAGAAACGTCATGTCTAAAGTCATTCCTGATGCTCCTCACGATGTAATGTTAGTTTTAGATGCTTCTACGGGGCAAAATGCAATAGAACAAGCCAAGCAATTTACTTTAGCAACTAAAGTGGACTCTTTGGCTCTTAGTAAATTAGATGGTACAGCCAAAGGTGGCGTAGTCATTGGTATATCTGACCAATTCAAAATTCCCGTTCGCTACATCGGTGTTGGTGAGGGAATTGAAGATTTACAAGTATTCAATATGAAAGAGTTTGTAGATTCTTTATTCAACTAATATGAGAACAAAGTCGTTAAAGAATAATAAAATCAATGTTATCACTCTAGGGTGTTCCAAAAATATTTACGATTCAGAAGTGTTGATGGGGCAATTGAAAGCCAATGATATGGATGTGGAGCATGAATCGGATAAAGATGATGCTAATGTTGTGGTTATCAATACCTGTGGCTTTATTGACAACGCCAAAGAAGAGTCTATTAATACTATTATTGAACAAGCAGAACGAAAGTCTGATGGTAAAATAGACAAGTTATTTGTTACTGGTTGTTTGTCCGAACGCTACAAGCCCGATTTAGAAAAGGAAATTCCTAATGTAGACGAATATTTTGGGACGACTGATTTACCTAAATTATTACAAGCATTAGGAGCAGATTATAAGCATGAGCTTATAGGTGAGCGTTTAACAACAACGCCTAAGCACTATGCTTTTTTAAAGATAGCAGAAGGTTGTGACCGTCCTTGTTCCTTTTGTGCCATTCCTTTGATGAGAGGTAAGCACAAGTCTAAGTCTATGGAGGATTTAGTTACAGAGGCTACAAAATTAGCTAAGGACGGCGTTAAAGAGCTTATTCTTATTGCTCAAGATTTGACTTATTACGGATTGGATTTGTACAAATCAAGACGTTTAGCTGATTTATTGAGGGCATTATCAGAAGTGGAAGGAATAGAGTGGATACGTTTGCACTACGCTTTCCCAACAGGTTTTCCAGAAGATGTCTTAGAAGTCATTAGAACCAACCCTAAGGTGTGCAATTATATTGACATTCCTTTGCAACACATTAGTGATGCTGTATTGAAATCTATGCGTAGAGGCACTACTCATGAAAAAACCGATGCTTTGTTGCGCAAGTTTAGGCAAGAAGTTCCGGGAATAGCTATCCGTACATCTTTAATTGTAGGTTATCCGGGTGAAACTGAAGAAGATTTTCAAGAGCTCAAACAATGGGTAAACGATACCGCTTTTGACCGGTTGGGTGTATTTACATACTCACACGAAGAAAACACACATGCTCATTTGTTAGAAGATGATGTGCCAGAAGAAGTAAAACACCAAAGGGCTGAGGAGATAATGGAATTGCAAAGCGATATCTCATACCGTTTGAATCAAGAAAAAGTAGGTCAGACCTTCAAAGTACTGTTTGATAGAAAAGAAGGGGAGTACTTTATTGGCAGAACAGAATTTGACTCTCCAGATGTTGATAACGAAGTTTTAGTCAAAGCTTCAGATGTTTACGTAAGAATGGGTGATTTTGCCCAAGTTAAAATAACCCACGCTGACCATTACGATTTATATGGACTTTTAGCTTTATAAGGTTTGGCTATGCGCAGTATCCCGAAGGGTATTGCGTATAGGTGTTGTTGTATGCTGGCTTTTTATTTTTATTAATATACATATTCTGTTCGGGTTGGCTTTGCTAGCTATTTGACAAAGCTTAGGGCGTAGCGTGGGCATGTGCGGCTTTGGCAATGTACTTGCAAATTGGGTTGACTTAGTCATGCTAACAATTTTTCCAATTTCGTTTTCCATTTTTCCCAATCCTTCATTTCTTTCGTTTGTAATTCGATAAATTTTCTTGTGTGATCGTGATGAATCAAATGACACAATTCATGTATGATGACATATTCGATGCAACCCTTTGGAGCTTTAATCAATTCAGGATTTAAAATGATTTTGCCTTTAGGTGTACAGCTTCCCCAGCGTGTCGGCATTTCCCGTAGAACAATGGAACTTGGTTCAACATTGTATTTCTTGAATTTTTCAATCAGAGGGAGTGCGGTTGAATAGAATTTTGACTTGGCATGATTCAAGTACCATTCATTAAGCAGTTTTTTCGTTCTTGACCTATCAGGAGTTTTAACCTGAATGTATTTCCCTTTCAGCTTAACCGATTCTATTTTTTCTTCTTCCACTTTAAGTAGGTATTGTCTACCGAGATATAAATGTGTTTCTCCTGAGATATACTTCCTTTCAGTTGTTTTAGGATGATAGGCCAAGAAGAAACTTTGTTGTTTAATTATCCAGGGAGCTTTCTTCTGAAGATTTTCTTCAATTTTTGAAATAGGGCTATCTTTTGGAGCTTTAACTAAAACGTCCATGTCTGGAGTGACAGTAATTCCCAAAGTCTTTCGAACAGAATATTCAATCTGATAGTCAATTTGTTTTGAGCCGAATTGAATAGAAGCCATCATCATTTGTAGCGCAGTTTTGCAACTTCAATAAAGTTGTTGGCTATTTGATCCATCTCACCAAAAGTCAATGAAACGTTGTATTTATCTCTAACCTCATCAATAAGGTAATCTCCTATTTCAATAAGTAACTTGCCTGTGATATTGGATTTCTGTTGCCAATCAATAATCGGTTTTTCTGTATCCAATACCGATTCTCTTATCAAATCATCTATACGTAAAGCCGATTGAACGGCAACTTCTCTTCTTACAACTGAATCTTGTACTTTGTCAATAAGTGCTTCAATTGTTAGGCCATAGAACGCTTTAGCAACTTCCCTTTGCTGCAAACTTTCAGGTATGTCGCTATCAGTATGCGCGAGTACATTTTCCATTATTTCTTGGACTTTACTCAAATATTGAGCCTCATTGATTCTCTTTTCTTCGTATTCTGCAATTGTCTCTGATAACATTTGAGAAAACTTCTTGTAGAAAGCAGGATCTTCATCCATTTTCTCGGAAATGTGCTTTGCAGTTCTACTTGCAATTTTATCCGCTTTAGCTGCTTTTCCAGTTGTGTTCTCTACTTCTTGCTGGAATTTCTCTTTATCAAAAATATTTACGAGTTCAGTTATAACTTCTACCTTTTCTGTGGTGATATGCGTATCAATGAGTTTTTGAATTTGCCCTTCGTATTGTTTGTAATCAATTGTGTCTGAGTATCGCTCCACAACTGCCATCCTTAACTTCATGAACATCGCCAAGTCTTCTTTATAGCGATCAATTGTTTTTTCGTCTACCTCTTTATGGAATTGCATCGTTGATAAGGCTAGTTTTAGCCCTTTTGCAAAGGCGGCAAGCTTATCGTAGAATACAACTCTTATAGCTTTATCTTTTAACAATAGCTGATAGGCTTCTGCATCACGTTTGTTAGCTATAGTCTTGAAAATATCCCATAACTCGGAATACTTTTGAGGAAGCTTTTGAATTTCTTCGCTGATATTGATTAGGGTGCCTTCTAAATCGTCTGCATCAAAATCCTCAAAAGATGAGTACATTGTTAGCGCATCATCTAGGTTTTCAATTACTCCGTAGTAATCAATGATGTAGCCAAACTCTTTATCAGGATAAACTCGATTAACACGGGCAATGGCTTGTAGAAGCTTATGACTATGCAGGTTTCGGGTCAAATAAAGAACCGTATTCTTTGGTTCATCAAAACCAGTTAATAGTTTATCCACTACAATAATAATCTCTGGGTTTTCTTGGTTTTGAAATCGACTAATGACATTCTTCTCGTAAGTTTTCGAATTGCCATGTTCATCTAGCATCCGTTTCCAGAATTGATTTACTTTTTCAGGTGATTTCCCAAAAGCACTGTCTTCCCCTTCACGATCATCTGGAGCGGATATGAGAACTTCGCTTGTAACTATTCCAATTTCATCAAGAAACTCTTTATATCGAACCGCATTAATCTTTTTATCACAAACTAGCTGTGCCTTGAAGGGAGTCCCTTGCCAGTTTTCTTTGAAATGAAGACTAATATTCCATGCAACGGCATATATCTTTTGTTCCGCACTGTTCAATTGATCAGCACGACTAAATTTTTTCTTAAAATCAGCTTTCTGATATTCTGTTAATGGTTCTGAAACCATCTCAAAAAAAGTATCTAAAGGACTAGCATTTACCGTTTGTTTTGCCAAACGACCCTCATATAAAAGTGGCACAACGGCCTTGTCTTTTACAGCTTGATCTACTGTATAGGCGTCAATAATTCCTCCAAACTTAGCAGCTGTGCTTTTATCCTTTTTGAATAGGGGAGTTCCGGTTAAAGCAATAAAACATGCATTTGGTAATGTCTTTTGCATTTCAATATTGAAAGTTCCGTTTTGCGATCTGTGACCTTCATCTACTAATACAAAAATATCATGGCTATCAAGAGGTTTTCTGATCTTTTTCATTGCAGCCACAAACTTGTTGATGATAGTGGTTAAAACTGCATCACTTTTGCTTTCTAGCAACTCCACAAGCCGTTGTCCAGTAGAAGCATTCTCTACAAAGCGACCACATTTTCTAAATGTCCCAGTAATTTGTCTGTCCAAATCGGTTCTATCCGTTACCAGAATAATTTTAGGGTTGCGGATGCTTTTATCCATAGCTATAGCCTGAGCAAGCATCACCATGGTAAGTGATTTTCCGCTTCCTTGTGTATGCCAAATTACACCTCCTTGTCTGCTGCCACCTTCTAAGTGCTGAATACGCTTTGTCGATTTTTTGATGGCAAAATATTGTTGATAGCGAGCTACTTTCTTAGTGCCATTATCGAAAAGTATAAAATTGAAAATTAGATCCATTAATCGCTCAGGACGGCATAGACCGTAGAGGTACTGATCTTGAATTGTTGGAAGGATTTCTTCCTTTTCAAGTGCATCAAAATATTGTCTCACATATCTAAACCGATCAGAGAATAGTTTGTCCTTTTCATCAGTTGATAGTGGTTGGTTCTTCAGCTCCAATAATTTCCTGTTGTATTCATTTTCTTCAGATTCCGAATCAAATTTTTCTTGCCATTTAGACCAAAACTTTTCGGGAGTTGCATTTGTGGCATACGAAGCTTCTTGGGTTGCAATACTTAAGGATAGTTGAGAATAGACATATAAACCTCTAATTCCATCTGCTTGTTGGTTTCTGAGGTGCTGACTGATGGCCTGTTTTAAAGGCTCTTTCATATCAGGACGTTTACATTCAATAATTGAAATAGGAATACCGTTAACAAATAACACCAAATCTGGGCGGTAGTGGTCTTTGCTGGTACTGCGCATCACACTATACTCTTCCGTTACATGGAACACGTTATTTTCAATGTTTTCCCAATCTACATAGCGCAGCGTATGACTTTTCTTGTCACCATCAATACTTTGCTCAAGCGCTTTGCCCAGGGTAAGAAGGTTGTAGGTTGTTTCACAGGCATTAATGTAACCTTCATTCATGGGGAGTTCTTTTAATGCGCGAATACCCATTTCTATATTACCAGAAGAGAACCGTTCTTCTCTTTTACTACCAATTTTGATGGAGTTGATTTCTTTTAGCTGCTTGCGTAAAATATCCTCAAGTATCACCTGAGTTGCTTTACCGCCTCTGTATTGCATGGCCTCATCTGGAGTGAGGTATTTGTAGCCTAAATTTTGCAATAATTGTAAAGCAGGAATCTGGCTGATATGGTCTTCTTTAAAGCTAGGTGTATCCATATTAACTTGCATTTTCTACAACCCATTCAATGAATTGAGTTCTTATTTTATTCATTTCTAACTCACTCTTCTTCTTAACAGTGAACTGACCGATTTTCGTTGTTTTTCCTGTTTTTTGATTGGTTTTTGTAGCCGTGAAATTGAAAAGGTCTTTAGGTAGTGCTACTACCACAAATTGATATAAGTACTTTTTCCCAACACCAATTAGGTTCGATTTTTTATCAGCTGTCCAATAACCCGGAAAGTGAAGTTTTTCTAGTTTTCGTCTCATCTCTAAGGCTGAATTGAATCTGTCACCAGGATTAACATTCAGCGCTTTGTTGATGATGGTTTTTAGTTTCTTCGGAACAAATGGTTGGTACGATTTTCTATCTGGAATTTTTCCATTCGCTTTTTTATTTTCATAGTCCGAAGCACCAAGAGTGATAAATTCATTTTTTAAAGTACTTACGCCATTAAGTAGTCTATACGCTGTGCAGCCAACCTGAAAGATGTCGGATTGAATACTGATTTTCGCAGAGCTGCCATTTGTTTCAGGTGCTCTATGAACCTTATACGAGTTCTTAGGGGTAACTGGGGTAATACTTGGAGAAAATCCAGCAATTCCATAATCAGCAAGAACTGCTGATTGTTGATCGTCCATCAATATATTACCAGGCTTTATATCGTTATGATAGAACCCGCTATTATGAAGATATTCCAAGCCAAACAGAATATCTTGAAGAGCACTCATCACTTGTGGTAGTGGTAAAAAGTTGTGGGTGTTCAATTGATTAGTGATATCCCCATTTGGATAGTACTCTTGAGAAATTAGTGTGTAAGTCTTCGGGCCAACAGATGCCACATCAGCATAGTGAATCGGAAGAAGGTTACGATGATTGAATTTGTTTCCAATCCTCGCTTCGTCTAATAATTTGGCAATGGGTTCAAAAGCAGGTTCAAGAATCTTAAGAGCAATTTCTTTATTAATGCTGTTGTCTTTCGCATGCCAAACCTCACCAAAATTGCCGCCTAACTTCTTAATTAGAGTGAATTTGTATATGTTATCTCCTGCTTTAAAACTCATCTATTGTATATTTTTTATTGCTGCTACAACTGCGTCAGCCATTTTGCTGTCCCAATGGGTGTTGCTCTTTGAAACTTGTGATTCAATATGTTTTACTACTTCTTTACTCTTTGTACCCAATGAGGTGTATAAATGAGACGAAAAAGGCGTGTTATTGTCTATTGCCACTAGACAGGCAATACAATCTAGAAACATGACAGGCTTTACACTGCTGTACCTAGTGGGTACATTTTCATTTTGCTTTATTGCCATATGGTCAAAAGGCCCATATTTATCAAACAAACGGTTGAATTCACTTTTAACCCATTGATAGATTTCAGCTTCAGTCTTCAAGGATTTAGGTAGATCTATTTTATTTTCTCCGTTTGCATTTGAAAAAGAGAAGCTGGTTGCATTTCCATCTAAGATGCAAAACCGTATGACCTTAGGTGAGTTTCTTATTCCGAGTATTTTCATTTAATTAATTTTTAGTCGTTTTTTACCACTCAGCAATACCTGCATCATTCCTTTTTTCTGTTCTTTAAGCTTGTCGGTTTTTGCCCTGAGCAGATCAAGTTCCCTGTCTGTTGTTTGTAAGATTTGAGCGATAGCAATCTGCTCGTCCTTTAGAGGCAGCATGGTTTTTACTATTGAGAAATCTTTGTACTTACAGTTAAGGGTATCACCAACCAAACCTTGAGAGTTTCTCCAAAATAAGTTGACAAGCTTAGGTGTTTTGAATAGGTATGAAAAGAACAATGCGTCTGCATTCTCTCTTGGTTTTAGAATGGTATATGCAGGACTTACAATTCCTTCTAAATTTGACAAAGCACTTCGACCTTGCCACATGCGCATAGTGTTGTAGCCGATGTCACCGATACAGATCTTTTTGTATTTCGATTTGTCAGAGTTGGAAGTATCTTTTTTAATAGAATCTTCTTGCGGATAAACTCCATTCTGTCCAATAGATAAAAGCGCAAATCCATCATTGTTACGTTCATTTCTCTCCGCAAACATTTGGCCTAATTGATACTCTTTCCAATCACCACGAAAACCCTTCAAACGTTTTTTACCTGTGAGCAAATTTTGCATCAGCCATTTTTTACGCAACTCTTTTTGCGCTATGAGTTGGTTGTTGCCGTTTATGGCTTTGTCCATTGTCTCGGAGGCCTTGGCTATGGCTAATTGTTCGGAAATAGGTGGATATAAAACTGGGATAGTTTCACAAACTGCTTTGTTCAACTTAGGTTGTGCCGGCCCCGTATTGTATTTTTCATACCTTATACTTTCGAGGTATTCCACCAAATAACCTAGAACCGTTCCGTTGATTGGCTTAAGGACATGGGCATGATTATTTACCCAAGTTTTTCCAGATATTTTAAAGGCTAGTGGCGTACTTCTGCTTAGAATGTTAGCTCCATCCTCTCCGAGTAAGATTAAATCATCATCAAATATGTAATCGTTTACATAATCAATGATGCCAGAAGCACCATAATAAGGGTAAGGTCCTTTCATTTTTTGACGATCAGCTTCTTTTATCGGCTTTCTTTTTCCGTCAAGAAATTTGACAATATCACCTAATTTTTTATAGCTCCAATCTGAAGGAATTTCACGATTCATCATTGTGCTAACTGATTTAGATGTCTATTGATATCCTCTTGAACTGTTTTCAATTCACCTTCTAGTTCAATAATCTCTTTTTGCACTGAAGCAATATCTACTTCAGCCTCTTCCTCAAAAGTGTCAACATATCGTGGTATATTGAGGTTAAAGTCGTTTTCGGCTATTTCATCAAATGTGGCTACATAGCTATATTTCTCTTTAGCTACACCTGGTTGTAATTGCCCTTTGTTAAATTGCTCATAGGTTTCGACAATAGGAGTAATGTCTTCTTCCAAACGCAGCCTGTTTTGGTTTTTAGCGGATTCATAGCATTCGCTTGCGTCCACAAATAGCACATGTGTATTGTCTCCTTTTCCACGATTAAAAATTAAAATGGCAGCTGGTATACCCGTTCCAAAAAATAGGTTGGCTGGTAAGCCAATTACCGCTTCAAGCAGATTTTCTTCAATGAGTTTTTTTCTGATCTTTCCTTCGCTTGCCCCTCTAAACAAAACACCATGCGGTACTACTACGCCCACTTTACCTGTGCCTTCATAGGTGGTTTCAATCATATGGGTTATAAAAGCCCAATCTCCTTTACTTTTAGGTGGAACACCTCTCCAGAATCTGTTGTATTGATCAGTTTCTGGATCAAAGCTGTCGGCTGCTTTATCTTCTTCTTTGTCATCAGTCTTTCCCCATTTATCCAAAGAAAAGGGCGGATTCCCAACTACCGTGTCGAACTTCATGAGCTCATCACCTTCCTTTAGTTTGGGGTTACGTATAGTGTCTCCCCAACGAATTGTCGCATTGTCGAATCCATGCAAGAACATATTCATAACGGCAAGTGCCCATGTACTACCATTGGCTTCTTGTCCATATAGAGAAAAGTTAGGTGAGCCAACTTCTTGTCCAGCTTTAATAAGTAGTGATCCCGAGCCACATGTAATATCTGCTATACGAGAACCTGGTTTAGACTTGGTAAGCTTAGCAAGTAGGGTAGAGACTTCGGCTGGCGTAAAAAATTCACCCGCTTTTTTACCAGCATCACTGGCGAAATTTGCAATTAGGTATTCGTAAGCACCACCAATAATATCGTTACCATCTAGGTGTGATGGGCGTAGATCCAACTTCTCGGAATTAAAATCTAAAAGCAGGTTTTTAAGACGTGTGTTTTTGTCTTTTGGCTCACCTAGTTTGCTGTTGTTGAAGTCAATGTTTTGGAAGATCCCAGCACCGTCTTCACTGTATAGTTTTTCTCGGTTAGCTTCCTCTAAATCGGTCAAAGCAATGTTGATGAGTTCTCCTATATTGGATTCGTTCCGACTATCGTACAGAAATTTAAAGTGACTGTGTTCTGGTACTACGAATCGTTCGTGACGCATGGCGCGCGAAGCTCGCTCAGCGTCTCCGTTGTATTTCTCTAAGTACGCTTTATACTTATCATCATGCACATCACTTAAGTATTTTATGAAGAGCATAGTAAGTACATAGTCTTTATAGACGCTAGGGTCTATGCTGCCTCTAAAGGTGTCGCAGGCTTTCCACACGGCATTATTGATGTCTTTTTGAGTTATCGTCTTATCCATTGTGATTATTTTATTTCGTTAAAAAGTTGTTGTTGATTCAGTGCTTGCTTGAGCGAAAGAATATCCATTGTTATTTGTCTCTCTTTAGATCGTAGGTTGTCTATCTTATAAATGAGTTTTTGTTTTTCGATTGCGGGTATCATGATTTCTAGGTTATTAAGTACATCTTTAGATATAGAGGGGATAGAAGTCCCTCTAGCAAATGACTTTAAATACTTCATTGTGTTTTGATGGTTCAGGTACCAGGTTAAATATTCTGGAAGAACAGATTCATCATGTATTTTGATAACAAAAAATGAAGTGGATGCAGCTGCAGCTAGCTCTTGCAGTTTAAAATGAAAGGCAAAGTTTTTTGAGCCTTTAGCAGCAAATATTATATCTCCCTGTTTTAGGATATGCTTCTCTGAGACGCCAACTGAATTTAAGTCAGGCTCCAAGTTTACGGTAAGCTTACCTAGTTCGTCAAAATACTTAGGTTGCAGATAAGTTATATCGCCTTTTGCAACAGTCTTAGCGAAGACTCCTGTTTGAATTTTGGTAATATGTTTTAGTTCCTTTTTCAATCTATGAGTATTTATATTTAAGTACAACGAGTACAAATATACGAATAATATCTAAATTACCAAGAAAATATTAAAATTATTTTTAAGTAGGGCTTCTACAAATATAAAAGTATACTCCGTTTTCGAGAGTGGATAGGGGGTTGCACTCTTTTACAAATTTGGAATATGGGCTGGCTTGAGCGATTTGTAAATGTGCTAAAATATGCGGCTGGATCAGCTTGTGTACAACACCTAAATATATGCATTACGTAAATCCAATCATTATGAGTGTCGTATATCCATTTTAGTATTCTTTTGGTATTCTTTTGAAAATCAATAAGTTAAGCTTTATTAATAGCGTATTTTAATTTCCTTAAAGCGAATGTTATGTGTTTCAACACCAACAAGCTACTTTCCGACTTTGAAGTAAAACTTCGTTTACAACGTTATGCCCCCTCCAGCATAAAAAGCTATAAAAATGACCTTGCCAAATTTTTGGTGGCCTTATATTACTGTCTTTTATAAATATTTGTAGTATCAAAAGTTGTTGTTGTATTTCCAGAAAAAATTATAAGGTTTTGTTCTAATTCAAATTCAGTATTAGATAAGTAATTAAAAGTCATCTTATACGATTTGTCCTCTCCAAAATTTGGTATGTTTAGAATATATTTTGTTGAAATTATAAAACTCTCTTCTGTTTCCCAATTATTAATGATGCAGCTATCTTTTAAGTTATAAGAACTATTTTCTTGAACATCTTCAATGTTATGTTCGCTAATATGTAATATAACTTTATTACTATCCACACCACTAGTCCAGCTTCCATAAAGCCAATTTGGCGGATTAATATGATAAAATTCTTCTATAATTTGTGGAGAATTATCCTCTTCTGGAACACAGGAATGTAAAATTAAAGTCAATGGTATTAACAAAAATATTCTCATGCCTAATTCACTCTAGTATAAGACTTAGGTGTAGGGCTTATTTCGTCGATTGCTCTAATTTCATCTCCTGCTATTTTTGCTAGATAAAGTAGATTAATGCTATCGTTTTTATCGGTAAATTTAATATGAAAATAACTGTTGTATTTGATTTCTTGGTTTACTGATATGCTATACTCTTTACACGAATCCATGTAGCTTGTAGATTTTTTACCTGTACTTAATAAACGTTCGTGAACAATATCGTCTTCTGAAATAATGAGGTTTTCAGTATAATTGCTAGAGTCTGTATAAGTCCAACTGCCTCGAATCCATTCAGGAGGTGTTATGCTAGGGTCTGGAGTAACTGCTTTTTCTTCTGGGTCGCAAGAAAAAAGGATAAAGATCAAAGAGAGTAAAGTTAAATATTTCATGGTTCAAATTTTTTAAGTTAAGCAAAGGTATCAATTTATTTTAACCTACAAATTAATCTAAATGTCATTACTTCCTTCGTACTTATGGTCTAGAATTCTAATACGAGGTATGTATGAGAAAGACAGAGCTGAATTAGAGTATTCCTATGCAAACAGTACGTTGGAGATGAGTATTAATACGATTAGTTTTTTCATAGCGATTTTTAGTTTATTCTATTTTTAACAAGATAATGTTATCGTCTTTATCGAATCCAAAATAACCTTTGCAATAGCTTTTCTTTTTCATCTTTCTGTCAAATTCTGCACGAAGCTTAGGCGGTACATTAAATTCCATTTCGTCATGATAGCGATATCGTCCTGCTTTAAGTTTTGAAATCGATTCTCCTTTGGGTTCAGAGAGATAAAATTCGTTGATTAGTATCATCTCGAAGTTATCTTTGGCTGGTGTCTGTAAAAGCACTTCTATAAGCTCGAATTCTCTATCTGACATGTCTTCTGGTGGCATAGCAAAAATGCGTTCTTTTACTTTGAGTTGATATCGAATCCCCCAATTAAAGTCAAAGCCTTTTACATAATCTACGTAGGGATTGTCGGAAACTAGTGTCAGAGAAGTGAAAAATGCACCATTACTTAGTTGTAAATAAGGTTCTATGGTTATGGTTTGTTCGCTGATTTTGTCGGATTGACTATAATCATAATTATCGACAACATCTTGAGCATGGACTATTGCAGAGAAAAGAATTAAATGAAGTAAGAGATTTATTTTCATGATTTAAAAACGATTTGGTTCATCACTTATTTTATTAGGTAAATAAAAATTACTTTTTACTTACTTTTGCGCTAAGTGAGTTCTATTAAAATACCATATCGTAAAATTAACTTTTTAAGTCCTTTGGTACAAGACTATTTGTCTGAAAGTACCGAATTATCTTCTTTTTATGGCCGTTACAATACTATTGATAGCTTTCATAATCAGATGGAAGAAAAAAGCCAATTCCCTATTGATAGAATGACTTTAGTTGATGTTTTGAAAAAACAAAACCAAGCTATTGATATATCGGATTTGACACAATCTAACATAGAATCACTAGAATCTAAAGACACTTTTACAATAACTACAGGCCATCAGTTGTGTATTTTTACGGGGCCTTTGTATTTCCTGTATAAAATCGTTTCTACTATTAATTTAAGTCTTGCTTTAAAGGAAAAATACCCTTCTAAACATTTTGTGCCAGTATTTTGGTTAGCTAGTGAAGATCATGATTTTGATGAGATAAATCACATCCATTTATTTGGTCAGACTATTCGATGGGATAGCAGTCAGAGTGGGGCAGTTGGTAGAATGAACTTATCTGACTTCTCAAGTGTTCTTGAAGATATAAACTTACTTATGGGTAAGGGTGAAAATGCTGAGCGGTTAAAAGCTATTTTTCATAAAGCCTATTCTTCAGCTAATCTAGCCCAAGCCACACGTGTTTTGATAAATGAATTATTTAAAGACGATGGACTTGTTATCATTGACGGTGATGATATTCAGCTAAAAAAGTCCTTTGTGGCTATTATGAAGAAAGACATACAAGACCATTCATTTTATCCTCTTATTGCTTCACAATCGGAAAAGCTCAGTGAAAATTACAAAGCACAGGCTTATGTTAGAGAGTGTAATTTTTTCCAATTAGAGCAGGGTAGTAGAAAAAGGGTCTTAGACAGATTAGATGCTAAAGTAATTGAATCCAATCCTGAGAAATTTAGTCCTAACGTATTATTACGTCCCTTGTTTCAGGAGATGGTACTCCCTAACCTAGCTTATATTGGGGGTGGTGCCGAATTGTCCTATTGGATGCAGTTGAAAACAGCTTTTGAGTCTGAACACATACCATTTCCTATCTTGGTTTTGAGAAATTCAGTCATCTTAACTACACCATCTCAGATAGATAAAATAAATCACTTAGGTTTTTCATTTGAAGATTTCTTTAGTTCAGAATCCGATTTACACAAGAAATATGTTCAAAATCAGGCTAATGTATCACTAGAAAGTCAAGTGGAGTCTTTGAGCGAAATGTTTCATTCTATCAAGGATAAATTTGACGATAAAGCATATCAGTCTATGATAGATGCCGAACATCAAAGGCAAAAGAAATCTCTTGAAAATTTAAGTAAAAAACTACACAAAGTAGAAAAGCAAAAGCATGAAGTAGCTTTATCTCAAATTTCTAAAATTAAAATGAGTTTTTTCCCAAACCGAATTTTACAAGAGCGTTACAATAACTTTATTCCATATTACCTAAAGTATGGTGATAACTTTATAAAAAAGTTGAAGGAAGAGCTTAATCCACTAGATACTAATTTTGTAGTTTTACCGCTTTAATAATTTATAAATGGCTCAAGAAAAAATTCTTATTCTAGATTTTGGTTCACAATATACTCAGCTCATCGCTAGGAGGGTAAGAGAATTAAACATCTATTGTGAAATACATCCATACAATAAAATACCTGAATTGACTGATAATATTAAAGGTGTAATCCTTTCAGGAAGTCCTTTTTCTGTGCGTGATGAGCATGCACCT